>JAVXUB010000140.1:0-1517 GCA_036642315.1 Bacilli bacterium | reverse complement strand
ACATATTTATTTACTTTCCATAATGGATATGTTAAAATATTAGTAATCGAGGTGAGTACAAATGACAGTTGGTGAGAGAATTAAATTTTTAAGGAAAATGAATGAATTTACTCAAAAGGATGTCGCAGATAGATTAGGTGTTGAGCCTGCTGCAATTTCAAAATATGAACTTAATTTAAGAGAGCCTAATGTTGAATCTCTTAAAAAATTATCAGAAATATTTGAAGTTTCAATAGATTATTTACTTGGTAATGAAGTAGATATTACTGAACAGAGAAGAATTATTGATAAAAACGAAAAATGGGAACACAAACAATTAACAAGTGGCGAAGTAGAATATTTATTTGAAGGACATGATTATACTACTCAAGAGAAAATAGAAAAAGTAGAAGGCTTTATTAAAAGCATGCAATTATATTTAGAACACGAAAAGGAACAATTAAATTATCTACACTCTACTGAAACTCTTAAAGTATTAAAAGCACATAGAATAGAAGATATAAATAGAAATCTAATTTATTATAACGAAAAACTAGCTGGACTAAAAAAAGGATTGAAGAAGTTAAAAGATAGTATTTAAGTTAAAGGAGGACAAAACAATGCAATCTATTTTAGAAATATTAAAAGAACAAAAAGATATGCAATTAAAAGGTAACTTATATCATAAAACACAAGTATCTTTCTGTTACAATACAAATCATATTGAAGGCTCTACATTAACAGAAGAACAAACTAGATACATCTTTGAAACTAATTCTTTTATACCTGATGAAAAGTCAGCTACTAATGTTGATGATGTTGTTGAAGCAGTCAATCATTTCAAATTATTCGATTATATGATTGATATAGCAAGCGAACAACTAACTGAAGATATGATAAAAGAATTTCATAAAATACTAAAAACTTCTACATCTGATAGTAGAAAAGATTGGTTTAATGTTGGTGAGTATAAAAAGCTACCTAATGAAGTTGGAGATATAAAAACAGCTAGTCCTGAAGAAGTACAAGGAAAAATAAAAGAGTTTTTAAATTGGTATAACTCTTTAGAAACAGTTTCTATTGATGATATAATAAAATTTCATTCTGACTTTGAAAAAATACACCCATTTCAAGATGGAAATCGGTAGAGTTGGAAGAATGATTGCATTTAAAGAGTGTCTTAAAAACAATATTATCCCTTTTATAATTTTAGATAAAGATAAATTATTTTATTATAGAGGGCTAAAAGAATATCAAACAAGTGGAGAAAAAAGCTATCTGATAGATACTTGTTTGTTTGGACAAGATAAATATACTGAAATGATAAAACAATTTATACCTGACTTTAAATTTTAAATAGGAGGTATTGATGTGATTAACGAAACATTTTATAAAGCATTTGGTGATGGTTGGAAATCGTTATTTGAAGAATTACTACTAGAACTTTCACAATATGATGTAGAAATAAACGAGGCAAAAGAAAAATATGGAACTTTAACTGTATATGCTTATTCCGAAAAAAACAATGAAGAAGTACA
>JAVXUB010000139.1:0-1535 GCA_036642315.1 Bacilli bacterium | reverse complement strand
AATAAAGGGGATTAAAATGGCAAAACAAAACAATACAACACTTGGGTATGAAGATAAATTATGGCTTGCAGCAGATAAATTAAGAGGAAGTATGGATTCTTCTGAATATAAACATGTAGCTTTAGGACTAATATTTCTAAAGTATGTATCTGACTCATTTACAGAAAAATATAACGAACTTTTAAAAGATCCTTTAGCAGACACAGAAGATAAAGATGAATATGCAGCAGAAAATATATTTTGGGTA
The DNA here is from genome assembly GCA_036642315.1 of Bacilli bacterium. GTDB lineage: Bacteria > Bacillota_I > Bacilli_A > RF39 > UBA660 > Onthocola_B. The sequence goes on along the minus strand of JAVXUB010000139.1, from coordinate 1,288 downwards.
CCTAAAGTAGCTAGATGGGAAGAAATAAAAAATCATGCTAATACAGTAGATATAGGAAAAATAATAGATAATGCTATGGAAGCAATAGAAAAAGAAAATATATCTTTAAAAGGAGTATTAAATAAAAATTATTCAAGACCTGAATTAGATAAAACAAGATTAGGAGAATTAGTAACACTATTTTCTAATTTAGATATAGGAACAGATAAAGCAAAAGAAATGGATATGTTAGGTAGAGTATATGAATATTTTTTATCTAAATTTGCATCAGCAGAAGGAAAAGGTGGTGGAGAATTTTATACTCCATCTTGTATAGTTAAAACATTAGTAGAAATGTTACAACCATATAAAGGAAGAGTATATGATCCTTCATGTGGATCAGGTGGTATGTTTGTACAATCAACAAAATTTATAAAAGAACATCAAGGAAATATAAGTAATGTATCAATATATGGACAAGAACTAAATCCTACAACATGGAAACTAGCTAAAATGAATTTAGCAATAAGAGGGATAGACTGTAATTTAGGTAAATATAATGCTGATACATTTCATAATGATTTACACAAAATATTAAAAGCAGATTATATATTAGCTAATCCACCATTTAATGTATCAGATTGGGGTGGAGAAAAATTAAAAGATGATATACGTTGGGTATATGGAACACCACCAACAGGAAATGCAAATTATGCATGGCTTCAACATATGTTATTTCATTTATCACCTGAAAATGGAGTAGCTGGAACAGTACTTGCAAATGGTTCATTATCTAGTGAAACATCAAATGAAGGTGTTATAAGAAAAAATATGATAGAAAAAGATGTAGTAGAAACAATTGTTGCAATGCCATCTCAATTATTTTATGCTACAGGAATACCATGTTGTTTATGGATAATGAGAAAAAACAAAAATGAAAATACAAAAAATAAAATATTATTTATAGATGCAAGAAATCTTGGTACAATGGTTGATAGAAAAGTAAAAGAATTAACTAAAGATGATATAAATAAAATAGCAGATACTTATCATAACTGGAGAAGTAATAATTATGAAGATGAATTAGGATTTTGTAAATCAGCAACAATACAAGAAGTTATAGATAATAATTATATACTTACACCTGGCAGATATGTAGGTAGTGAAGAAATAGAAGATGATGGTATATCTTTTGAAGAAAAAATGAAGAAGTTAACAAGTGAATTATCAGATCATATTAAAAAGTCTCATAAACTAGATGAAGAAATAAAGAAGGTACTGGGGGCTATTGGATATGATATTTGAGAAA
>JAVXUB010000138.1:0-1558 GCA_036642315.1 Bacilli bacterium | reverse complement strand
GGAGGATTTATGAAATACGTTATTGATTCAAGAAAAGTTAAAGAAGGTCAAATATTTGTAGCTATCAAAGGACATACTGTTGATGGACATGATTATATTGAAGACGCTATAAAAAATGGTGCAAAAGAAATTGTTGCTGAAAAAGAAATTAAAGCAAGTGTGCCTGTTTTAGTAGTTCCTTCTACAGATGAATATTTAAAAAATCATTTAAAAGATGAATATTCTGATATTTTAAATGAAATGAAATTTATTGGTGTAACTGGAACAAATGGTAAAACTACTACTTGTTTTTTAACATACCAATTATTAAAAGCATTTAATGTTAAAGTCGCATACATGGGAACAATTGGTTTTTATTATGATGATTTAATAACTGGTATAGAAAATACTACACCAGATATTTTAACTATTTATAGTTTATTACTAGATGCAAGGAATAAAGGTTGCACTACAGTTGTAATGGAAGTTAGTAGTCATTCACTTTCTTATGAAAGAATTTTTGGACTTCATTTAGATATAGCTGGATTTACTAATTTAACTGAGGACCATTTAGATTATCATAAAACTATGGATGCATACTTAAATGAAAAATTAAAAATAATTAATTATTTAACGAATGATGGAACTTTAATTGTTAATAGTGATGATGATGCATCAAATAAGTTTACAGAAAAGTTTAGTAATCACTTAAGTGTTGGTTTAAATGGTGACTATAAGATAATAGATTTTAAAATAACACCGGCTAAAACAAATATTAATTTTAGTTTTAAGAATAAGACTTATAGTGTAACTACAAACTTAACTAGCAAATTTAATGTTTATAACTATTTAACAAGTCTTGCTTTAGTAAATACTTTAGGTTATGAAATTCGCGATATAATAGAAAAAACTAGTGATGTAAAAGCACCAAAAGGAAGATGTGAAACATACCCTGTTAATAATGGATTTGCAGTAGTAGATTTTGCACATACACCTGATGCTGTTGAAAAAGTAATTGATGCATATAACGAATTAAAAGAAAATAGAGTTATTACAATTATAGGTTGTGGAGGAGATAGAGATCCAATAAAAAGACCTATTATGGGAAGAATTGCAGCTGAGAAATCTGATTATGTAATATTCTCAAGTGATAACCCTAGAACGGAAGATCCAAAAGTTATTATGGAAGATATATTAAAAGGAGTTAAAACTAATAATTATGAAGTTGAACTTGATAGAACAACTGCTATAAAAAAAGGTATTGATATGATGGAAGAAAATGATATTTTACTTATCTTAGGTAAAGGACATGAAAATTATCAAATAATTGGAAGAACTAAAATACACCTTGATGATGCAGAACAAGTATTAAACTGGAAAAAATAAAAATTTTTAGCTGAAGAAACAGCAAATACGAAAAAAATTCGTATTTGCTGTTCTTTTTTTGTTGATTTTGATTGATTTTCTTAATAAGTGTTGGTATAATTTATTACGTAACCAAGTGCGGGTGTAGTTTAATGGTAGAACTTCAGCCTTCCAAGCTGACCACGTGAGTTCGATTCTCATCACCCGCTCCAAT
>JAVXUB010000137.1:0-1592 GCA_036642315.1 Bacilli bacterium | reverse complement strand
GCATCCATATCTACAACTTGATAATCAAAATCTGAACCATACTTACTTGATGGGTTCATTGCAGCTAGTATCTTTACATCTCCATGTAACTTATAGCCATTTATTTCTCTATTTAATATTAAGTTCATAAGTTCTTGTTGTACTGTATGTTCACAACGGTTTATTTCATCTATAAATAAAAGAACATTTCTTCCTTTAGATAATTCTTCATCAATTTCTCTTAACTTATTATGAACTGCATATACTGTTGTTTTCTTTACTGTTTCTTCACCATTAGAATTACTTATTACATAAGATTCTACAGTTGGTAAACCTCCTATTTCACCTTCTTTAAGTAGGTTTCCATCAATAACAATTAAACTCCAATCATTTTCTTTAGCTAGCTTTTTTGCTAAAGCAGTTTTCCCGATTCCACTTTCCCCAACTACTAAAGGTACTTCTTCTGTTGCTAATACTAAGTCAATACTTTTTAATGTCTCTATAAAATTCATTTTCTCTCTCCTATATCATCTTTAGTTTTTCATCTACAGCTATTTTTTTAGCTTTTTGACTTCCATATTTATAAATGAACATTATCTTGTCCATTGGCATGGTGTCACTATTTCTATCTATAATACTACAGTTTAAAAAGTCTCTAACATATTTTTCTTCAACATCTTCTTTTGATAGAACCGCTTTTAAAACTTCTTCTAATTCATCTTTAGTTATTTCCCTTGCAATATATTTAATCACTAAAATATTTTTTTTTAAAAATTCTAACATTTTATTCTTGTCTAAATCATGTATAAAACTAATAGACGCCTCATTATTCTTAATAGCTATAAGCTGTGCCTTAAGGCTTGGTGAATTTATATATCTTAATGCACTATAATTTATTTTTATAGCTTCTTCTTGTACACTTTCATAAGGATCTTTTATATACTTTATTGCATCATAGTCTTTTCTTACTGATAATAGTTGTAACTTTTCACTTGGATTTTTAGCGTATTGGATAGCCCATCCAGATTGATTTATGGCTAATTTAAGAATATCCTCTGTTGGATTTTTAATATAATCTAACATACTCCATCCAGAATTTACAGCTTTTATCATCATCTCTTCCGTTGGATTATTTATATATTTAATTGCTCTAATATTATTATCTATGGCTAACTCTTGCATCTCTATAGTTGGATTGTCTATGTATTCTAGTACAAGTCCATTTTTTTTAATAGCCAACAACTTCATTTCGTCTGTTGGATTATTTATAGTTGATATAACATTAGGATTATTTGTTATCATTTTAATAAGTCTTGATTCTTCCATAGTATCCCTTTCCTTCTTTTGTTACTTTTTAAATGTATTTTTTCTTATTATAATTAATATACTTTTTTTGTCGATTTGAAACAGAGTAATTATAACAATATACAAAAAAATGCATAAAGATATCTAAGCCTTATGCATTTTTTATAAAAATTATTTAATTTTTACAATTGTCTACTTAATTTTAAGTACTTATTTTCATAAAATAACAAAATCTTATAATTAATTTTTAATTGTTAATCAATTAGTTTAATTGAAATATCTATTGCTCATGCATATTTTTCTAATAA
>JAVXUB010000136.1:0-1593 GCA_036642315.1 Bacilli bacterium | reverse complement strand
GAAAAAATATTGATATCTTTTAAAAAAAGTGTTATCATTATATTAGTGTAAGAAAGGGTATATAAATATGAAGAAAATAACCATTAAAAATATGGACGGTACTATGGAGCAAGTAGATTTAGTTAATTCATTTGGTATTAATAGTCTTAATAAAGACTTTGTGATATTATCAAAGAATGAAAGTACTCCAGAGGGTATGTCTAAGATCTATGTTTCAGAAGTAATAGAGGAGACTCCAGGAGTATTTAATTTAATTGGTATAACTGATGAAGAAGTATGGAATAAAGTGAAACAATCTATGAAAGAGATTGCTAATATAGGAGAAAATTAAAATGAGTGAAGATTTAAGAGCAGGAAAAGATATTGAGTTAGGACAAGTTAATTTTATTGATAAAAAGCCTTGTGTTGTAGTAAACACAAATAGATTAAGTAAAGACTTAAGTCAATATTTAAAGCAACCTGCAAGTATAGCAGTAGATCCTATTACTAAAAATGTAACTCCAGAAGTTGCTTCTTTTAATAGTGAACCTGTGAAACCTGAAATAATACAAAGACCAGTTGAAGTTCCTAAACCAAATACGGATTTTACATTTGAAAAGAACACTTTTTTTAATGGAGATTATAAAGGATCAATTGATAATGTGGGTGCTGATACTGTTGCTCCTGAGATAAAGACTTTTAGTCCAGCTCCTGTAGAACCAATGATAGTTGAAAATTCATATAATGAACCTAAAATAATTTCTTTAGAACCTGAATTTGAAAAAAATATTAATGAGAAAGAACAAGAACCTGTAACTCCAGCTTATACTCCTGACTATAGTTTCTTAAAAGGTTCAGAACCTTTAAAAGAAACTCCAGTAGCTGAGGTTGAGCCTGAGTTAACTGATGAAATTGATGAAGAGATTAAAGAGGAAGTAACAGAACCTGAAGTAAACTTTGAAGTGCTTTCTCAAAAAGTAAAAGAAATATCTGAATATATTGATAAATTAAAAGAAGAAAATTTTCAATTAAAAAATGAAAATGTGGAATTAAAACAAATGTTACGTTCTAATAATGCAGCAGTTTCATCTTTATCAAATGAGACAACTGCATACTATGATTCTCCTGGTATATCAGTGGGTATGTAATAGATGAACTTTAGATTAAATGCTGAATTTGAGAAGAATCTCGATAAATTAAAAGAGATTATTCTTGCAATAATTTCAAAAAAACAACTAGCGGAAACAAGAGCAAAGACAGCAGAAGAAGCACTAACTAGATTTAGAAGTGAATCTTCAAAAGAGATAGAAAGAGCATATAAAGAAGGATATCAAAAAGGAAAGCAAAGTGTTAATACAGATATTCAAGGTGGACGTACTAAAGAAGACTATGGACTAGTTTATACAAATAAAAACTAGTTTTTTTTTACTATTCTTTACATACTATTAAATAGTGATAATATGAAAAGTATAATAAACCACTATTATAATTTATATCCAGCAGATATAAAAGAAGAGAATGATAATTATTATTTTATAATAAATGATAAGAGTTTTGTACTGCATATATATTTAGAAAATATTAAGAACTTAGATGATTTAGTAAAGGTTAGTA
>JAVXUB010000135.1:0-1595 GCA_036642315.1 Bacilli bacterium | reverse complement strand
AATGAAGATAAAACGTATAAAATGCGCAAAAACAGCAAAAACAATGACTTAAAATAATTGCCTTTTAGTTTTATGATACAAAATGTAACAATAATCTTAATAATTTGTATAATTTTGAAGTAAGTCGATTACTTCTTTTTTTTTCTTTGTTTTTAGGTTATAATTGTAACTAGGAGAAAAGCTATGAATTTATTAGTAAATGGACATAATGTTTTTTTAATGGTTTTGGTTACATTTTTGACTAGTTTAGTACTAGTACCAATTTCAAAAAGAATTGCACATCATATAGGTGCAATAGATATTCCTAATGAAAGAAAAATACACACTAAGCCGACACCTCGTTTAGGTGGATTAGCAATATTTTTATCATTTCTATTTGGCTATGTTTTATATGGTGAACTTAATACACAAATGTTATCAATTTTAATAGGAAGTTTTTTACTTATTTTAGTTGGTATATTTGATGATATTAAACCGGTTAAAGCAAGGTATAAGTTTATAGTACAAATAATTGCCGCAGCAGTAGTAATTATATACGGTCAAATTTATTTTACAGAAGTAACTTTACTTGGTTTTAAAATGTATTTTAACCCTGTAGTTGGTTCTATATTATCAATTATATTTATTGTAGCTATAACAAATGCTATTAATTTAATTGATGGTTTAGATGGGCTTGCATCAGGAATCAGTTCAATTTATTTTTTAACAATTGCTGTAATAGCAATTATATTAAATAGAATAGGTGGACTTGATATAATATTATCACTTATAATGCTTGGTTCTACTTTGGGATTCTTGGTATATAATTTCCCTCCTGCTAAAGTATTTATGGGAGATTCTGGAAGTTTATTTTTAGGATTTATTATTTCAATTATTGCTTTACTTGGTTTTAAAGTTGCAACGTTTACATCTTTAGTTGTACCTCTTGTAATACTTGCTATTCCAATATGCGATACTGTTTTAGCAATATTTAGAAGATTACTAAAACATCAAAATATAGGAGAAGCTGATAAAGAACATTTTCATCATCAACTTTTAAAACTAAAATATTCACCAACTTCAAGTATATTAATTATTTATGCAATAGATATATTATTTGCACTTATTTCAATATTTTATGTTTTAGGTGATAATCAAGTAGCTATAGCGTTATATGTTGCTTTAATGATTCTATTATTGTTTATTGTTTTAAAAACAGATATATTATTTGTACATAAAAAAAAGAAGTGAGATTATGTTTAAAGAAGAGAATTTAAAGAAAACCTTTATTATATTAATGATGCTTTATCCATTATTTGGAATAAAGTTTTTTTATAATAGCTATTTTACTTTGATTCAAATTGGTCTTATAATGATTCTTTTTATTTGGTTACTTGCTATTAATAAAAGTTCTAGGAAAAATATAAAATGGTTAATATTGTATGAAGTTTTATTAATAGGTTATGCTATATTACATCATATGAACGCAGTAAACTTTACTTCTTTAGTACCAGGGAATTTTAATTATAGTGCTTTAAAGGAAATATTATATTTAATAAAACTTAATATACCAATAATATTTGTATATATATTATTTTATTTAAGACTAAATAAAA
>JAVXUB010000134.1:0-1626 GCA_036642315.1 Bacilli bacterium | reverse complement strand
ATTCTTATTATATACTATTATTAAGAATTAAAAAAGTTGATTTATTAAAAAATCAACTTTTTCATTAAAATTAATTTAAAGCGTCTTTTAATTTGCTTCCAGCTTTAAATGATGCAACGATCTTAGCAGGAATTTTGATTGGTTCTTTTGTTAATGGATTGATACCTTCTCTTGCAGCTCTTTTCTTAGCGTTGAATGTACCAAAACCTACTAAAGAAACTTTACCTTCCTTTTTTAAGCCAGCAGTTATACCAGCTATTGTAGCATCCATTGCACGAGTAGCATCAGCTTTTGATAAACCAGCTTCTTTAGCAATTATTTCTACTAATTCAGATTTTGACATTTTCTTACCTCCCATATATTTTTTGTTAAGGACAAAGTATCCTTACATATTAAGATTAGCAAACATTAACCTTAAAATCAACAAAAAACAGTAAATTTTGCACTTTTTTACTAAAATTATATGGTTTTTTGACTTTTCCTTTACAAAAAGAAGAAAAGTCAATCTTTCGATTGACTAAAATACTAGATAACTATTGCAATTAAGGTATTAGATCCCTTGTTTACAATTTTAGTTACTGTATCTTTTAATTTATATCTTGTATTGTTTGGCATCATACTTAGTTTTGCTTGAATTCCATCTTGTACGATAGCTTCCAAGCTTCTACCAAATATTTCACTCTTCCATATACTAGAAGCATCCTTTTCGTAGTCCTTCATTAAGTAATTAATTAATTCTTTTGATTGTAATTCACTACCTATAATTGGTTCAAAAGTTGATTCTACATCTACTTTCATTAAATGAATGCTTGATGCAACAGCTTTTAATTTAACTCCATACCTACTTCCTTGTTTAACAAGTTCAGGTGTTTCAAGTTTTAACTCATTTATAGTTGGATATACAATTCCATATCCTGTGCTTTTAGCCATTTTAAGAGCAGTCTTAATATTGTCTAGTTCCTCTTTTCCTTCTTTATAAGTAGAAAACATTTTCAGAAGACCTGCTTTGGTAGTAACAGTTTCTCCCATCATAATATTTAATGTCCTTGTATACAATTCATCTGGACTTTCCAAATTAATTGTTACGACACCACTTGCCGCATCGAGTTCACTTATATAAGACTTTGATATATATTCTGAATCATTAAAATGTTCCATAATATCATCTACATCTTTTACTTTTTCAACACTAATAACACTTTCTTTTATTTTCTCTAAATAATGAACTTTTATTTCATGGTTATTCGGTAATACATGAACCCATTCAGGTATTTTTACTAAAATATCTAAAACAGGGAACTCATATAATGCTGTTTTTAAAATATCCATAATTTCTTTTTCATTCATTAATTCAGCACTTATTGGCATAACTGGAACAGAATATTCACTACTTAAGTCATTTGCAAGACGTACAGTTTCCGTATTAGTTGGATGAATACTATTTAGTATTACAATAAATGGTTTTCCAATTTCTTTTAACTCATTTATAACTTTTTCTTCCGCTTCTAAATACGAACTCCTTTTTATCTCACCAATTGAACCATCCGTAGTTACCACTATTCCAATTGTGGAATGATCCTTAATTACTTTCTCAGTACCTATTTCCGCTGCTTCCACAAACGGAAT
>JAVXUB010000133.1:0-1640 GCA_036642315.1 Bacilli bacterium | reverse complement strand
AGGAGAAGCTACAAAAAACAAATATAGTAAAAAAACAGAAATCAATACAAAATATTGATTTTTTTGCTAAATAATGTTTCAACCAAGTCACGAAACACGAAATTTCCTCATTTTCTGCTCTTTTTATGTTGAAATATGCAAAATAATGTATTATCATAATAAAAGAGTAATAAGGGAGCAAGAAAATGATAAAATTTGTTATAGTAGAAGATAATCCATATCAGCAAAAGGTAACATCAAAATATATTTTGAATTATATGTTTAAAAATGATTTTGAATTTAAAATAATTACCTTCCCCACAGAAACTAAGGAATTATTAGATCTTATTGAAGCCAAAGAAGATAATACTATTTATATTCTAGATTATGAATTACCAGGTTCATCAGCTATGGATATATCTCACATTATTAGGGAAGAAGACTGGTCTAGTCCAATCATAATACATACTATATATTCATCAATGGCGTTGCCTACATTTAAAAAGAGACTACAAATATTAGATTTTGTAAGTAAAAATAAAAATGCAGAAAAGAATCTTCATGAACTATTTGATATATGTTTTAAACAGCTTCATATATGTAAGTCATTAAAATTTAAAACAGCAACAAAAGATTACAACATTGCATTTGATAAAATACTATACATAACAAGAGATACAATAACTAGAAAAGCATTAATATATACAAAGAATCAAGTATTTGAAATGTCAAAGCCATTAAAATATATAAAAAAGATCTTACCACAATATTTTTTATTTAGTCACAAAGCTTGTATAATAAATATGAGAAAAGTAGAAAGCATAGACTGGTCCAAAACATTAATATACTTTGATAACGGCTCAACCATCCAACTACTTACAATAAGTCATAAGAAGGAGTTGATGGAATATGTCCCTAACTGATTATGTTTATATATTCATAGCATTTTTAGTAACTAATTATTTTGTTATTAAATCCTACCAAGTACTTTGCAATAAAAAGAAAAAATTATTGGAAGTTAAAACTATAATTGTAATTTTATTAAGTGTTGCTATTAGCATGATAAATAACTTATATAATTTAACAATGTATAGGTGCTTAGTATTTATATTAATTTGGTATTTACAAAATCTTATTATATTTAAAGAAGACTATAAAGCTTGTCTATTTAAAACACTTTTTATTTATTCATTACAATGTGTAATAGAATTAAGTCTTTCTATATTCTTGATTTCCTTACCTTATTTAAACTTTCAAGAAATTTTTAAGCAAAAGTTTTTAAGTATGCTAATTTCTTTTGCGTTTATAATTCTTACATATCTAGCAATATATTTTTTATTTAAAATTAAAAAAGTTAAAAATGTTTTTAAAACAAACAATAACGAGTCATTAATTAACTTTCTGATAATAGTATTCAGTGCATTTATAATTTTGTTGAATAATAAAAATGTAATGCTATACAATGCTAGTAATTACATGATTAATATATTACTAATTATTCTTTTAATTATTATTTTTATAGTAATAATAGTGCAAACAATAAAAATTAATCGCGCTCATGCAAAAAGTAATTTGTTTTTGGATTTTTTAAATATATATGAAAAGAAAATTGATGTTGATAGAGAATTTAAACACGAAGTTTTTAATTACTTTTTAATTAT
>JAVXUB010000132.1:0-1642 GCA_036642315.1 Bacilli bacterium | reverse complement strand
GGAAATGAGAAAGGTCATGTCGAAAGAAGTGTTGAAGTTGTAAGGAGAAAAGCATTTAGTAAAAATCTTGAATTTAACTCATTAGCAGAGGCTAATATACATCTTGCAAATATTCTTGATAAACTAAATAGCAAAGTTTCATTCGGTAAGAAACTATCATCAAAAGAGTTACTTCTAGAAGAAAAAGAAAATTTACTTCCAAATATGCCGCTATATGAAACTTCTACAATACAAGATTTCAGAGTCAATAAATACTCTACAATTATGATAGATTCATGTTTTTACTCTGTACCAGATAATTTTGTAGATAGAATGGTAAGATGTAAAATTTATACAAATAAAATAATTGTTTATGATAATGAAAATAAAATATGTGAGCATTTTAAAATAACGGGGATGCACAAGTGGAAAATAGATATTTCACATTATACATATACACTGTTTAGGAAGCCAAAGGCTCTTATTAGTAGTACTGCTTTTACGCAGATGGATAGTGTGTTAAAAAATATATACTCAACTTATTTTAATAACAATGAAAAAGAATTTATAAAAGTTTTAGAATGTGTTGGTAAATATGGGCTAACGCCTGTATTTAACGCAATTACGCATTTACAAGAAACTTGTCCAACTAATATTAGCACTGACAAAATTGAATTTATATGTTCTCTAAAAGATGATAACAAAGTGTTATATCTAGAAGATTATAATGATGATATTATGGTAAATTCAGTTAATATGTTATCTGAATTTAATACTTTACTTTAAAATTAAGGACGTGATTATTATGGCTAACAGTTCTTTTGTTTATGATATTAAAAACTATGCAGAATCATTAAAACTAGGCGTTGTTAAATCAGATATAGATGAGGCTCTTGATGATGCCTTAAATAACAATCTTACTCATGAAGAGTTTCTATATCGACTTCTTCAAAAGGAACATGATATTAGAAAGTATAACTTAACTCAAAGCCGAATAAGGCTTGCTAACTTCCCTTATAAAAAGTATCTTGAAGACATTGAAATTAATGCCCTTCCTAAAGATGCTAGAAATAAACTAAAGCACCTTAGTAGCTTAAAGTTTGTGGAACAAGGTCAAAATGTTATACTTTCTGGTAATCCAGGTACAGGTAAAACTCATATGGCTATCGCCTTGGGAGTAAAAGCCTGTCTCGAGGGATATAAAGTATTATTTACAACTGTTCCACTTTTTATTACCCAATTAAAGGAATTAAAGTCTGCAAGATCATTAAGAACATTTCAGAATAAGTTAATTAAATATGATTTGGTTATTTTAGATGAGTTTGGATATATTTCTTCAGATAAAGAAGGAGCGGAGCTATTGTTTACCAATATATCACTTAGAACAGGGATTAAATCAACTATACTAACTACTAATCTATCTTTTGATAGATGGAATGAAATTTTAGGTGATCCTGTTATGACTGCTGCCTTAACCGACAGGTTAACTCATAAATCATACGTTGTTAATATGAATGGAAACTCTTACAGATTAAAAGAAACTAAAGAGTGGCTAAATAGTATGCCCAATTAATCTAAATTTATACTAAAAAAGAGTTTATACATGTTTTGGTGGAAGAATTTTTAGCTGTAATTTGGAATAAAAAATAAGTATAAAATACAC
>JAVXUB010000131.1:0-1647 GCA_036642315.1 Bacilli bacterium | reverse complement strand
CACAGGTTGGGGATGCCACCCGCAAGGATGGAGGGGCCCCGTTCTGCTCGTAGCGAGGGCGTAACGAACTATATTTAACTTGTAAAATTTATATATTATATTTTTGAAATTTAGAGTATTGCCTATTAACTTGATTTTGGCAATACATTACGAGAAAAATAAAGGGGGTGAAAGTGTTTGAAAGTGTTGAAAAATCAGCCTTTAAAAGAAATAAAAGGTCAAAAAATTGTAAAAGTAACTGATATGGGTAATATTAAAGAAATTATGTACTTAGAAAAGCGTTGTTCTAATCCCATTCAAATTAAAAAAATAAGTAAAAATGAATATGTTGTATTGTCTACTGGTGAAGTTCAAGAGTTTAAAAGTACAAATAATCGTTCAGAAGGCGTAAAAAGTCTTAGAAGGACATTTAAATGTATTAGAGAATTAATCAATACTAACTTTATAGGTCTTGCAAATGAACTATGTTTTACTATCACATACAAGGAAAACGTAACTGATCCTAAAGTTTTATATAAAGATTTTGATAAGTTTATTAAAAAATTGAAGTATAAATACAAAAGTGTAGATTATATAAATGTTGTTGAACCACAAGGGCGTGGAGCATGGCATTGTCATATATTACTTAGATTTAATGATTATAATAAAATTTATATTCCTAATAAGGAAATTGCATCAATGTGGGGTCATGGGTTTGTTAAAGTTAAAGCTATTAAAAAAGATATTGATAATTTAGGGGCTTATTTATCAGCCTATCTTGGAGATATTGAACTTAATGAAGAAAATATTATGAAATGTCTTAATGATGGGTCTATTAAAATTGGACAACCATTAAATGTTAAGGAAGTTGATGTTGATGGAGTTAAAAAGAAATTTCTTAAAGGTGGTAGACTTCATTTTTATCCTACTGGAATGAATATTTATAGATGTTCAAGGGGAATAAAAAGACCTACTGTTGTTCATATGTCTTATGAGCAAGCAAAAAAAATAGTAGGAGCTGGCACTCCTACATATTCAAGTTGCACCATTATCCAAGATGACGATGGCAACACTGTTAACTCTATTATTCATGAACAATATAACTTAAAAAGATTAAAAAATCAAATGTAAAATAAGTAAAATTGTTTAGGAGTGATATAAAAATGATTAAATATGATAAATTTGAATTATACATGGTCAATGCTCTACATGATTGGAGCCAAAAATTTGATAAAGATGATAATTGTACAGAAGTAAATGTATTCGCTGAATTAATGGAAACGCTATATCAATATGAAAAACTTAAAGATTCAGGTGATATTATAGCTGATTAAATAAGGGATTAACTCAAGTATAGAAGGGCTTAATTACTTAATATCGTAATAAGTCAATAGCAAAAGAGCAGCGTCTATTGTACTTATGGAGATATAATAATTAATCCCTTCTATACGCATTTTTAAAGTACAATTGTAATTACAAATATATATAAAATCCAAAATACCCTTAATCTTTTTTTATAATGATTAGGGGTTTTATTTATATTGACATAAATTTAGTAACGTTGTATAATTTTTCTTGTAAGATTGATATTAAAGTGATGGGAAGTGATACAGAAATGCCACGAGTGAATATTAATATTTCTGAAGAATTAAAAAAATATTTTGAACT
>JAVXUB010000130.1:0-1693 GCA_036642315.1 Bacilli bacterium | reverse complement strand
TATTTCTTCAAATTTCACCTCTGTATAAGAAGTTTTGTTATTTCCATCAGTCGCCGATATTACATATTGTGGTGATTGAAATCCAATAATATTTGGTGTTTTAAAATTTTTCATATCAATTTGATTCAATGTTTCAATACAACCATCACTTCCGTCTATAATCATTTTAAATTCATCTTCAACAATTTCATCTAGGTTACTAGTAATATTTTTAAACACATAAAAATTATCATCATGAAGTTCTTCAAACTCATCTAAATGTTTTTTATAATCTACATAATTTATTACACCGCAACTCATGTTATTCTCGCTTAAATAAACAATATCTAAAAACATTTCATTAATTTTAAATAAATCACTAATTAAACCATTTCCAAATCGATTACATCCTTGCTGATAACCACCTTCATATAACACTTCATCAATATTTTTATTATTTAAACATTTCCTTATCGCGAATCTATTTACTATTTTTTTGAACCGTTTCATTCCACCGATAGCCATATTATCTCCTTTAGTCTTTTTCTATTGTTCTTATATATCATAAATACATAGTACTTTTTACTTTCTCTATTTCATCACTCAACAAATTCAAAATTTTCTCCACCTCTATAAGTAATACTAGGTTTTGTATGAAGTTTTTCTTTTGTACATTTAAACGGTGCATTCTTTCTTCCAGCTTTATTATAAAGCGTTACTTCTCCATCTTTATAAAATGCAGCCACTGGAATAGTACCATCAATAAACATATCGCCTACTTCTTCGAATTCTACACCTGTCAGTTTTCTTTCCTTGGTACTAAATTCTTTTAAAACTCCTTCATACTGTAACACTAGGAACTCATCTCCAGTGTAATGAACATCCTTAACAATCTCTGACTCATATATATACGTACTTTTATCATTAAGATTGTGACCCTCAAAAATTACAAAATGTGTTTTGCCAAATAAAATATCTAATCCATGCATATCTATTCTTTCTCTTCCTAAACCTAATTCACGATATAATCTAGCTATTTCTTTTTCCTCTGGAGTCTCTTCAGCTTCCATATACTCCTTAAAACCATTAACTGCTTCTTCTGACTTAGCTGCGTTTGGTTTAGTCTTTTCATTTTCAGCTAAAGCTATGCTAAAACAAAAACAAGCAATTATTGAAATTACCATAACTATTACTGCAGGTACTTTATTAGATTCCATTTTTTCACCTTTAATCTTTATTTATAGATCCCTTTAATTTACTATCAAGTTCTTCAGTTTCATTGCTAACTCTTACTAATACTCTCTCACACGTATGATATAGCTTGGAAAGCCTTCTTATATGAAAAAGATTTTATCTTAATAAAATTATTAATTTGAATAATTTTATTAAACAACCTTCTTCATACTAATCTATTTTTTTCTTTTCGATGTACAAAGACTAAATTACTTATTTACAATTTTATAATTTCCACCATCTTTATTACTTATCGTAACATCAGCATGAAGTTGTTCTTTAGTACATGGAAATGGATCATTTGAAGAACCCTCTCTGTTATAAAGGGTTACTTCACCATCTTTATAAAATCCAGTCACATCAAAAGTGCCATCAATAAACATAATACCTGCATCTTCGTATTCTACACCAGTCAGTTTTCTTTCTTTGGTACTAAATTCTTTTAAAACTCCTTCATACTGTAACACTAGGAACTCATCTC
>JAVXUB010000129.1:0-1717 GCA_036642315.1 Bacilli bacterium | reverse complement strand
TTTTACTAAATTAACTTGACCATTTGGAACTTCAATATAATAACCAAAAACTTTTGTATATCCTATTTTTAAACTTTTAATACCAGTAGATTCTTTTAATTCACTTTCTATTTTTGTTAAAAAGTCTTTTCCACCAGTTCTAATACTTCTAAGATCATCAAGGTCTTTATTAAAGCCAGGTTTTATTATTCCACCTTCTTTTATAGTAATAGGAGGATTTTCTACAATTGAATTTTCAAGTATTGTAAAAAGATTTTCATGAGTACTTATTTCATAATCAAAACCTAATTTTTTAATAATATCTTTTATTTTAGGTAACACACTTAAACTTATTTTAAATTGTAATAAGTCTCTTGCATTTAGTTGTCCATTAATAGTTTTACCAGCTAATCTTTCTAAATCATATACTTCATATAAAGCATTTCTTAGTTCATCTTTTAAAATAAATTCATTGTTAAGTTTTTCTTCTTGAGCATATCTTTTTTCAATTTCTTCTTTATTTTTTAAAGGGTTAAGTAACCAGTTTTTAAGTTTTCTACTACCCATTGCTGTTTTACATTTATCAAGTAACCAAATAAGAGAGTATGTTCTTTCTTTTAATCTAAGAGTTTCAACTAGTTCTAGATTTCTAATTGTATGAACATCCATTTCTAAAAAGTCTGTTTTTTTAATAATATTAACTTTTTCTATAAAACTTAAATCTTTTAATTGTCTAGTTTCAAGGTAAAAGAATAAATGCATAATACCTTGTTTTAATCTAATATCTGTTAATGAATCTGTTAATTCATTATATTTATTTTCTAAATAGTCTTCACTTATTGTAACTTCAATATTATAAGTATTTTTTAAAATATCAATTAAATTTACATTTAAATTATCTTTTAATACTACTTCTTTTATGTTGTAATTAATGATTTCATTAAGTAGTTTTTCAGTATTATTATCAATACATAAACTTGCTAAATAGTTTGTTGAAATATCAAGGATAGTTAATATAATGTTATCTTGAAAAAACAAGATACCTGCAATAAAAGATGAATCTACTTCACTTAGTAAATCACTATCAATAATAGTACCTTTACTAAATACATCAACTACACCACGTTTAACCATACCATTTACGCTTCTTGGATCTTCTAATTGTTCTACTATAGCAACTCTATATCCTTTATTTACTAGTTTTTCAATGTATGACTTTACTGCATGATGAGGTACCCCACACATTGGAGCACGTTCAGTTAAACCACAAGCTCTACCAGTTAAAGTAAGTTCAAGCTCACGAGATGCAATTAAAGCATCATCAAAGAATAATTCATAAAAGTCTCCCAAGCGATAAAAGATAAGTTCTTCTTTATACTTATCTTTTATTTCCATATACTGACTCATCATGGGACTTAATTTTTCAATATCTACTTCACTACGTTTCATATTACACACTTCGCTAAATATTGTACCAAATTACTGAAGGAATGTCATTAGTTTTACTGAAATTCTATTATTTTTATGAATAAAAAAGTACAGAGGTATTAAGAATAAGTAAATAAGAAAGGAACAAATTCTTCTCTGTACTAATAATAGTATACACATTTATTAAAAATAATAAAGGTAAACTTGCTTCTATTGGTTAAAAGCAAGTCTTTTTAATAGTTTTAGTCTAAACTATTTAAATATTTTAATGCATCATCAAAAGTTTCAACTGAAACAATATCTATTTTTA
>JAVXUB010000128.1:0-1737 GCA_036642315.1 Bacilli bacterium | reverse complement strand
AGTGCTTTTTTTATGTTCAAATTTATATACTAATAGTGTATTTTGTGATATAATAATTGTTCAAGAAGAAATTTAAGTTTAATATTTAGGTGGGGTTCTCTATGCTAGTAACTGTAATACCTTTCATTATTTAGATAATGGGGGGAGGTGAAAAACATGGATAAACTAAAGATTATAAAAGAATTGGCTTTGATATTTGTTATAGTATCATATGCTATTTCTTTAATCATAAATGCTATAGCTAACTACATAGTTGCTATAAACAGTAAAAAACCACCTAAGCCTCGCAAACTTGGTGGTTTCAGAAGATATAAAAAATAACTTTTTTTACTATCATAGAAACTAAGCCTAATGTGCAAAATTAAACTTTGTTTCTTCTTTTTTTATTTTAATATACTTATATTATACTACATATTAGTCAAAAATAAACTATAAATAATTTTTTAGAGGTGTGTATGAATAATTTAAGTAAAGAGTTAGAAGTGTTAAAATTAGAATATTTTCATCATAAAGATGTTGCAACTATAAATTTAATAGAAATGGGAAAAAGATTAATTGCTATCAAAGAAAAATTACCTTATGGTGAATTTACAGAATGGATAAATTTACACTCAGGCATATCAATTAGAACAAGTCAAATGTATATGAAGGTAGCAAATGAATTTAAAGATACGCAACTAGTTTCGTGTTTAGGTATAAAAAAAGCATATAAATTATTATCAATACAAATGGATCATAGAGATGAATTTATAAAATCTCAAGATATTAGTAATATGAGTTATTTAGAGCTTGTAAAATGTATTGAACAATTTAATGAAGAAGTAGAACTTTGTAAGTTGAAAGATAGAATTGATGTACTTAAAGAAGATTTGAAAAAAAATGAAAGTGAATTATCATATTATTACGAGTTATATCCAAATGATGTTGAAAGAGTATTTAATAATTCATTTATTCCATTTGAGTACTTTATAAAATTAGTACAAGAAATATAAATACATCATGGGGTAGATTAGTAACTGTTTGTAAAAAAAGGTGTTTTGATATATACTTGTTTAATGAAATTATAATTATTGAAGGGGTTATGAAATGGATACTATATCAGAAAATAAAGATGTTATAACAGAAAAAAAAGATACTAAGTTTTGTAAGCATTGTGGTGAAACTATTTTAAAAGAAGCAGTATTATGTACAAAATGTGGACTTCAAGTTGAAGAACTTAAACAAGAAGAAAAAATAGTGATTAATAATAATAATACTAATACTAATGCAAATATTAATACTAACATGATTAATCCAACTGGATTAAAAGAAAAAAATAAATGGCTAGCTTTTGCATTATGCTTTTTCATAGGTTATTTTGGTGCACATAAGTTTTATGAAGGTAAAACGGGAATGGGTGTATTATACTTATTTACGGGTGGATTACTTGGAATAGGTTGGCTAGTTGATACTATTGCAATACTTTTCAAGCCAAATCCATACTATGTTTAATATTAAATAATTATTAAGTACTTACTAAAAAATAGTAGGTGCTTTTTTAATACCAAAATAGTACCAAAAGTAACGTATTTAAAAATAGTACAAAACCTATTGACGAACTGAAAATATAATAGTATTATTAGAGTGTAAAAACAAACGGTCGTTACTTTTGGTACCAAATGAATACATAAACAAGGTGGAATAAAAAAGATGAAAAATAAAATATATGGTTATTGCAGAATATCAACTAATAAACAA
>JAVXUB010000127.1:0-1742 GCA_036642315.1 Bacilli bacterium | reverse complement strand
GTTCTTTTAAGTTTTTTTATTATCTATTCTTTGTTATAATTAATGCGTGGTGAAAAAAATGAAATTAAAATTTGAATTAAAATATACTGATAAATTAACAGCATCAAGGTTAGGTACAATAACATATAACGGTAAAACTTATGAAACTCCTATGTTTATGCCAGTTGGAACTAATGCAACTGTTAAAACATTATCTCCTGAGGAACTAAAAGAAATAGGTTCAGGAATAATACTAGCAAATACTTATCATTTATGGTTAAGACCAGGTGAAGATATAGTGGCACATGCTGGTAATTTACATAAATTTATGAATTATGATGGACCAATTCTAACTGATTCTGGAGGATACCAAGTTTTTTCTTTAGCAAAACAAAAAGATATAACTGAAGAAGGAGTTAAATTTAAAAATCATTTAAACGGTGATACTTTATTTTTAACACCAGAAAAATCAATTGAAATTCAACAAAAACTTGGAAGTGACATAATGATGAGTTTTGATGAATGTGTTAAATGGCCAAGTACTTATGAATATGTGGAAAAAAGTGTTGAAAGAACACTTAACTGGGCAAAAAGAGGAAAAAGTGTTAAAAAAGAAAATGATCAACTTTTATTTGGTATTGTTCAAGGTGGAGAATATGAAGATTTAAGAAAACATTCAGCTGAAGAAATAGTAAAGATAGATTTTGATGGATATTCTGTAGGTGGAACTAGTGTAGGTGAAGATAAACCAACTATGTATAAAATGGTCGAGTATAGTACTAAATATTTACCTATTGATAAACTAAGATATTTAATGGGAGTAGGAGACCCCATTGATTTAATTGAAAATGTAATGCGAGGAATAGATATATTTGATTGTGTATCTCCTACAAGACTAGCAAGACATGGACATGCTTACACAAAACATGGCAAAATCAATATCAAGAATAGTAAATATAAAGAAGATTTTACTCCGCTTGATGAAACATGTAATTGTTATGCATGTAAATCATATACTAAAGCTTATATAAGACATTTAATAACTAATGATGAAACATTTGGAGCTCGTCTTTTATCAATCCATAATATAAACTATTTACATCGTTTAATGGATGAAATAAGAATTCATGTTAAAAATGGAGATATGAAAGAATTTAGAGATCAATTTATAAAAGATTATTATGGTAAATAGATAATTATTAAGTTATAATTGAAATAAAGTAGAGGTACAAATGAAAAAAATATTATTAATAACCTTATTAACTATTGTTTTACTAGTTACTAGTGTTACAACTTATAAAGTAATAAAAACACATAATGAAACATTATTAATAGTAAGTGAAAAAAGAATTATTGAAGGTGCAAAAAAGTGTTGGAATGAAAAAAAATGTGAAAAAAACCAAGTTACATTAAAAGAATTATATGCACTTGGTTATTTAGAAAAAGAAGTAAATCCAGTAACTAAAGAGTTTTATAGTGAAGAATCATTTATTGAAGAAGAAAATTATAGTTTTGTTGTATTAAACTAATTTTCTTCTTTTTTCTTACTTATTCCTACCATTCCACCGAATGTACTAGATAAAAGAAGTGTTAAATAATAAACAAATAAAGGTAAACTAAATATAATTCTCGCTACTATTAAATTAACTATGAATAAAATAATAATCATTATAAGACCAATCTTTAAACCAGATAAATAACCTTTTTCTTTACTTTTAATTCCATTTTTAAATCCATAAACAATAAATAAAACAATATTAAAT
>JAVXUB010000126.1:0-1775 GCA_036642315.1 Bacilli bacterium | reverse complement strand
CCTTTTAATTGTACTGAATCTTCAACTGCTAATTCTTCTTTACCACCCTCTTTTGTCTCAATTAAATCCCCATTACTTTTTGCTTTAATAACTTTAAATTTAGTATTATTTTTAAACTCTATATTTAATAAATTAGAATGTTCACCGATCCCTGACGTAGACATTGAAGTTCCATTTTCAAGTTTTTGAGTGAAAACTAAATTTATGACCATACCCTTATCACTTACCTTCTCTATAGTTCCATTAATCACTTTATTTGAATTACTCTCCATTACATAAAATGAACCTGAACCTTCAATTTTTTTTGATAAAACTATAACCTTTGCTAAAGAAGGATTCTTTTCATCATTCCATACCTTTATAGTTGAATATTGCTCTATTTTCAATAATTCTTCTTTAGATAGTTTTTCATATGTAATAGTTGATTCATTTTTAGATTCTTCTATATTAGTAAAATATATATCAGTTTCATTGCCGATTTCTACAGTTGCTGGTTCTAAAAATTCTTTTTCTTGTGAATCTTCATAAACAATCCCTTTATAAACCTTTAATTTGTTTTCTTCCATAGATAAGTAAGTTCCATTTATATTAGGTTCGCTTTTAGGTATATTTTCATCACCTATAGTCATAACTTCGTGAGTTGTTAGTCCTAAAATATTTCCAAATTCTTCTCTTGCAATAGTAAATGCAACAGCAAAAGCTACCACACTTAGTAAAATAGATACTTTTTTCACTTTACTTTCATCAGTTATAAATTTTTGTATTAAATAATAAATAAAATAACCAATTATTGCACCTATTGAATTTAATATTAAATCATCTATATCTAATGCTCCTAAGTAATAAAAATATTGTGTGCATTCAAAAAACATACTTAAAGCTACTGATACTGCAATTACCCTTGTTAATTTATTAAATTTCTTAAACAGTGCAGGCAAGAAATATCCTAGTGGCATAAATATTCCTATATTCCCAAATATATTAGAAAAAGCCCTCAATAAATTTGTATCTTTCATTTCCATAAAATCTGCTACAGTTTTAAATGGTATTAAGTTGGCAGATCTAATACTCAAAGACACATCACCTTTAATAATTTGACTAAGTGAATAGTATTTAAATAAAACTATTTTAATCAAAAGTAAAATATATATAATAAAAATAACGTACAATATATATTTTGATTTATTAATTTTTTCTTTAGTATTGTTTTCCATTAAATTTCTCCCCAATTTAACTTATTCATATATTTTCTCTTACTTATTTAACTTTTGATCTTAGATACTCTAAATTAATTGACATTGTTACATTTGATCCTAAGTTTACTACATTATATTTCCCAGATAATAAAAGATTTGAAGCATGGTCTATTTCTTCTTGTGTTAATTCTTCAGATTTTTTATCTTCATAAAGACTTATAGTCCCCTGGTTTTCATTATTTTCAAAATTTATTAAAATCTCTTCATCTGTTAAGTCCTTATAACTTTTATTAGATTCTACATTGCTATCTTCATTATTTTTTTCATGTGATGCACGCTCATTTGCATATACTTCATTTTCACCCTTAACCCCATTAAATGAAAGAATTGATACTAATGATATAATACATACAAGTGTCGCTATAACAGCTCCCTTTTTACGTTTTTTTAAACTTAACATTCCTTCTACTCTCTTTTTAATTAAATTTATTTCATCAGTATTAAATTGAGACGAAAACACAGTAGTTTTAAGAGTATTTCTATATCGTAGTGTATTTACTAATACAAGAGAATACTCTT
>JAVXUB010000125.1:0-1820 GCA_036642315.1 Bacilli bacterium | reverse complement strand
ATATTGTAATAATACAGGAATTTATCGATAATATCAGAAATATGACTTTAAATTAATTGACAGATAGCTACTTTTATATTAGAATTAGGAAGTAGCTTGGTTATGGAGTAGTACTCAAGAGGCTGAAGAGGCGCCCCTGCTAAGGGTGTAGACCGGGTAACTGGTGCGAGAGTTCAAATCTCTCCTGCTCCGCCATAAGAAAACAAAAACTATTGAATTAATTTTCAATAGTTTTTTTACTTATCATTTAATTTTTGAAAATGTAAAACTGTAGCTTTATCATAATCTATAATTTTACCACTTGGAAGTAATAATATTCTTTCAATACCTAAATTATTAGCAAATTCTGGATTATGCGATACAACTAACATAGTACCAGGATATTCCCTAAAAGTCTCAGCAATTATACCTTGTGTTTCAGGATCTAAATGGTTAGTAGGCTCATCTAGTACTAAACAGTTTGCTCCCTTTAAAGATAACTTAGCTAAAGATACACGACTTCGTTCACCTGGTGAAAGTACACCAACAAGTTTTGTAACATCATCTCCAAAAAATAAAAATCTCCCAAGTACATTTCTAAGTTGTCTTTCACTAATACTTAAATCTTTAAAATTTTCTAAAATAGTTTTACTATTATCAAGAAGTTCATGCTCTTGTGCATAATATCCAATATCAGTTTTATTACCAATTTCAATAGTACCAGTAATAGGTGTTAATTCTCCAATTAATAACTTTAAAAGGGTTGATTTACCTACTCCATTTTCTCCAACTATCAAAAACTTTTCACCTTTACTTAAAGAAAAAGATAAATTATTAATTATATTATTTACTTGTTCTTTATTATATTTAAAACACAAATTTTGAACTGCTAAAGGTGTAGTAGTACTTTCTCTATTAATAGTCATATTTATTTTAGCTAATTTTTGTTTTGTCGGAACTTCTATTTTAGACTCCATTAATTTATTTAATTTCTTTTCTCTATCTTGAGCCATTCTTTTTCTTTTTCCACTTGAATTAGTATAAAGTCCTACTACTTTTTTTAACTTATCTTCTTCCATTTGTTGTTTTTCAGCAAGATTTAATAAATTCTTTTCACGTTCATTATTAAGTTTTTTAAAGTTTTCATAATTTCCATTAAAAAGTTCAAAACTTTTATTTTTTTTATCTAAATGAAGTGTTTTTGTTGTAACTAAATTTAAAAATTCAATATCATGAGATATAACAAAAACACTACCCTTATAGTTTTTCAAATAATTTATTACATATTCTTTAGTTTCTTTATCTAAATGGTTAGTTGGCTCATCTAGTAGTATTAATTCTGGTTTAGAATAAAGTAACTTTGCAAAAGCAATTTTAGACTTTTGACCACCAGATAAATCACTTAATTTTTGATCTAGCATTTCATCCGTTATATTCATACCACTTATTATTTTAAGTAAGATAGATTCAGCATTATATGAATCCCAATAATTAAGTGTAACTTCTAACTTATCAATTTTTTTATAAAGAACTTCTAACTTTTCTTCATTTTCTTCTTTTGCAATTTCAAAATATGTATTTTGTAATTCAATATTTAATTTTTCAATAGGACGACCTAATAATAAAAAATCAAAAACAGTCATTTCTAAAGAAGGTATTTCATCATTTATAACTTGTGGTAACCACTCTACTCTAGCATTATTTTCAAAAATAATTTTTCCTCTATCAGGTTCAACCATTCCTAAAATGATTTTAAAAAGTGTTGTTTTACCGCTTCCA
The DNA here is from genome assembly GCA_036642315.1 of Bacilli bacterium. Classification (GTDB taxonomy): domain Bacteria; phylum Bacillota_I; class Bacilli_A; order RF39; family UBA660; genus Onthocola_B. Next base: position 62 of record JAVXUB010000125.1, on the reverse strand, counting down.
TTAACACCAACTATTCCAACTTTTTCAAGCTCATCAATATGTAAATTTATATCACTAAAAAG
>JAVXUB010000124.1:0-1838 GCA_036642315.1 Bacilli bacterium | reverse complement strand
TAAATTCAGCCTCTTCTACCCAAGGTTCTTTACAATATGTCATAGAACCTTTTATTCCTAGTCCTGCTGCAATAGAAGCTAAACATAATGCATACTCAACAGCAGTATATTTTGTTCCATTTACCTTTCTCCATTGATTTGTCATTATAATAAATGGAATATCTGGAGCTGTTACTCCAGCTGTTGAAAACTTTATTGTTTTCTGTAATGGATTTAATATTTTATCCACTCTTCTATCTTTTTTAACCATTTCAACAAGTGCTTGTTGCTCCTCTGTTGTTCCACCAGGATAAGCAAAATAATCACACTCTTCAGATGCTAATCTATAAGCCTCATTAAGATGAGTCATATCTGGATAACCAGTCTCAGGACTTTCAGGTTCATCAAATCTATAAACAACAACTTTTCTAGGTGTACCTTTAAAAGCTAAGTCTTTAAGGTATTTATAATTTCCAGCAGTCCAATCTTCAGCCTTTACTTGACTTATATCAACATAAGATTTTTTTAAAAAATCAGTTTTAGTTGAATCTGATAAAAAAATCCCTAAAACTCCATTACCCTGGCTAATTATAGCTTGAGTATATAATTCTTTAAAAATCATCTGGAAGGATACAACACCATTTAATTTTTGTGACATCTACATCCCCTCCTCATATTTTAAATATATATTTTCACTCATTTTTTGATATTCATCATCAGCAATATCAATCAATAAATTTGTAATTTTATAAGTTTTTTTAATTATTGCAGTTCTTAAACTTAATCTTTTAGTTTCATCTTCAATATTTCCATATTCTACTTTTGTTTCAAAGTTAGATGAATCAAAAAAGCTATCTTCATTAAAATCTAGAAACTCAATAAATTCTCTTACTCGCTCTCTAAAATTTAAAAGATCGTTTTTTAATTTATTTTCTGAATAATAAAAATTTAAATTAACATATCTTTGACCATTCTTTGTAGTCTCTCCATCAACAATTACACCAACAGATCTAGAAGTAAATTCAAACTCTTCAACATCATCAACAACTCCAAATCTATATCCTTGTTTAGTTTTTAGAAAATTATCTTTAATTTCTGATAACTTAGTTTCTAAGCCACACCTCATCATATTACAATAACTCCCTTTTTCTGATATTTCGTAGCTTCTGCATCTACAAGTGTTTTTAAAAGTTCATCTAACTCTCTTTTTTTATCTTTTACAGGTAAATCCTGAGCTATATTTGCCATTTCATAAAGTTTCCAAAATATATAGTTTTCCTTTAATATCAACCATTTTTCTTCATCTACTTTTGAAATATGCTTTCCAAGCCTAAAGTTAATATAAGCAACAGCTTTGGAGTTCAGTGAGGTTTTATCCTCACTAGACTCTCCTTCTACTAAAATAGTTAAATCATCTCTTGATTTCCCTAAAAAATCACATATATCATAAGCTATTCTTTCTGTTAAAAAATCTTCAACTTTTAAAATAGGAATTTTATTCATAAAGTCACCTATAAAGTTACATTATATCTTTCAAACTGCTTAACATTAATAACAAGAGGAAGAGGAGCTGATTTAGCCCACAATCCTTTAGAACCATTTTGTTCTGTAACTCTAGTTTCATTAGCTAATAGTCTAGCTTTTACAACTTTAGCCTGATTGGTTTTTATATCTCCATATGTTAAACCAGCAAAAGCTATTCCCATAACAAGGGGATTATAAAGGACTACTTTATTAGCTGGATTTATTTTTTTATGTCTTGATAATAATCCAATTTTCATATCATTTATAGTTAAATACATATTAGCTGGATCAGCTGGATTTCCATAAACAGTAACTTTATTTACATTTTGTTTCGC
>JAVXUB010000123.1:0-1851 GCA_036642315.1 Bacilli bacterium | reverse complement strand
GTTGATTCTCTTGCAAGACGAAGGGTCTCACCTATATCATTCAAAACTTTCACTCCTTTTTGTTAAATAAAAATAAAAAAATAATTTTTTATAAGCCATGTTCTGTACTTTCAATTAAGAAAGTGGCAAATATTTATCTACTATATAAATATAGTCCCTTACTTTGTTCATTTACAAATGTAAAAGTTCCCCTACCAAATTTGGGTTTCTCGCTCGTGGGGTTTACCTCGTTCCATCCTTTTTGTTTCCAAAAAAATCGTCTCTATGGCACTTTTATACCTAATCTAACCATTTAACAGGTTATTTTGGAGCCGTTAGTAAAACTACCCTAAGTTATTTTTTCCTTAGGCACGAACACTACAAACATCTCAGTTTGTGCGAGCATGGACTTTCCTCTGCATACTAACTTTATGCAGCATTTGCCCAAAAATTATTCATTATTTCCGTAAACAATCTTTTCTAACTGACTAATACGTTTCAGAAGGTCTAAATTATTCGGATTACGACTAATAGATTCACCTGGGTTACTTTCTATTTCACTTTGTAATCTTCTAATTTCTTGTTTAAGTTTTATATTATCATCAGTTAAATCTTTAATGTCTTTATCAAGTTTTTTAACTATATTAGAATACTCCGTATAATCTCTAATAACCATATCCAAAAACTTATCCACTTCTTGTGGACGATATCCTCTAGCATCAATTTTAAAATCTTTTTCTAGAATCTCTTGTGGTGTCAAATACAATTTTTCACTATACAAAATACTCACCTTCCAATAAAAAAATTATATCCATAATATCATTTTTTGTCAAGGAGTGTCGATTTATAATTTTTCTAATATTTTCCATAATACATACATAAAACCAGTGTTTAAAACAAATTCATATTACTTTACTAAATTAATAAAATTATTAATTCCATAGTTTCTTACTATATTAACTCTTTTTATAACATACTTATTAAATGTATCAACATTTTCTTTTCCAGGTACTGTTGAAATACCAAATTTATAATATTTTTTAGCCATATTAACAACATTATTATTATAACTTCCAAAAGGATATGCAACACTAGTTACACTTTTACCAATTAACTTTTCAAGGGTTTCTTTACTTACCTTTAATTCATTTTCCAAATCTTTTTCTTTTAAAGAAGCTAAATTTGCATGACTTACTGAGTGTGATCCTATTTCAAAAACACCACTTTTATCCATCTCAATAACATTTTTATCAGTTACATAAACATCCCCATTAATACTTCCACTAATTACAAAAATAGTAGCTTTTAAATTATATTTTTTAAGAATTGGTAAAGCATTTTTATAAACATCAACATAACCATCATCAAACGTTATTATTATTGGTTTTTGATGCATTTTAGCATCATTTATTTCACTTGCCTTTAAACTTGTGTATCCGTTTTCACTTAAATACTTCATTTGTTTCTCAAATTCATCAACACGCACAAATAAACTAGATAATCCCCAAGATTCATCAAGAACTCCATGATACATTAAAACAGGTACTTTTTTACCATTTACATTTACTGTTACTTTCTCTTTTTCAAGTTTTAAATCACATTTAAACTTACTTATTTCTTTAAAAAAGTTATCATCTTTATAAATTAACTTATTATCTTTTATTTTATATTTACTTTTATTATTACTTAAAAAATTTAAAAACTCTAACTTTATATTTAAAGCATCTTTATACTTACTTATTATTTCATCATTTTTTTCTTTATTCTTAATTACATTACTACTACTATATATATCCTTTATAATTTCTTTTTCATCATTATCAAAATCACCGATATATTTATCAAGTTCATCTTTCAATTCTAAATTACTTA
>JAVXUB010000122.1:0-1887 GCA_036642315.1 Bacilli bacterium | reverse complement strand
TTTCTGTAGAACGCTACAATTTAATTGATTCGGCTTATCTAGCTAGTTAATTTATTATTCACTTGTATTATGGGTTCAACTTTATAAAAAAGTTGAAACTTTTTTATAAAAATTTCAAGGAAATTTTTTCAACATAATAATTTTGCTAAATCAAATCTTAGATAAATAATAAAAACTAGTGATTTTAACTCACTAATTTTACAATTATTAAAGAAATTAAACTGAATAACATGCAGTTGAGAGTGCATAATCGTCTAACATGCAGTTGAGAGTGCATATTTAAAAAAGAGGAATTAATTGATTTATATACGAATAGATTCTCCATTCAATGAAATAAATAACAAATTAACTTCACCTTTAAAAATATTAATTTCGCTACATGAAACTTTAGTACAGAAAAAACAGGTGAGCATTTATAAAATACTCACCTGTTATATATGTTTAATTTCTAAAAAATCTTTGATTTCAAAATCATTCTTACATTTTTTCAACTCAAGTACTAACTCTAAATCATCAGCTCTATTTCTTGAACTGCTCATAAATTCAACATTATTACAATAGTCTTCAACATAGATTTTTATATCTTCAATAAAGCTCTTAAGTGCTGCTGCTTCTGAATTTGCATATGAAATAATACTTCCAAACTCAGAAGATAATATTATTTCACCATTTTCATCTATACTCTTTTCAACATTTATAGTTTTGTTTGATTTCATAAGATAACCTCCCTATTAAAGGTATTACCCATTACCTATCCCCTATTATACTTTTCCATAAAATCTTTTAACGCCTGGCTTATTAAATCTCTTTTAGTAAAGATCTTACCTTCACAAAAAGTATTAAATTGATCCCAAATCACATTATTCACTCTTATGCTTGTCCTAAAATCTTTAACAGTTTCTAATGGTAGTTCTATTATAAGGTCTCTATGGTGGTCATTGTCATATTGGGCGTCACACTCTTTGTCATACCCTTTAATTAAGTTCAAAATCTTATCGCTATTCTCTAATATTTGAAATAAATTTTCTTCATACCTTTTAGGTATGACAAGAGTATTACCATCATCACACTTAATAGGTGTGACAAGAGTATTACCTTCTTCACACTTTATTATTTCAACACTTTGATTAACTACTTCAATCGGCTCTGTTACTAACTTAGGCTTATGTACCACTTTCTTAATACTATTGTCATACTTCTTTGTATCTATCTTAATTCCTTTTCTTGCTAGTCTTTTTCTGATAACTCTTTCGGCTACTCCAAAATCATTAATTTCTATATCTTTAGCACTTCTTCCTTCGCTCATTTCTTTATCAAAATACTCAACAACTTTCTCTATTGTCATATCATCGTAATTAACAGTCATACTACCCTCACACCCTTGTCACACTAATTTTATTATTTAAATTTTACCATAAAAACCAACATTGTTATACAAAAACAAATTTTTTAGATACAAAAAAGACCGCCTAAGTAGCAGCCTTTAAAATAATATTTAACTTTCTATTCACTATCAGTTATTGATAATTCAGTGAAATGACCATGTTCCAGGCAGGATCTTTTAAGATACTCTAATCCTCCAGCTATTGCTACACTTTTACACTTACAGAACTTAAAATCATGAGTGCTCTTAGATTCTATCTCCTCATCGCATATATTGCATCTAATTTTATTTAGTATTATCTTCATCTTTTATTTTAACCTCGTTTTTTGATTCTATATTATCTAATTTTATTTGTAATGCATTATTCTTTTCAAGTAATAACTGCTCTTTATTTATAGACATATCTAACTCTGATTTATGCTTTGATTTTTCAACTTCTAGCTTATTATCTAATTCCTCTTTAAATTGCTTTGTAAGCTCTTTCTTCAATTTAGATACTTCTG
>JAVXUB010000121.1:0-1913 GCA_036642315.1 Bacilli bacterium | reverse complement strand
TCCATGAACATTATACTTAGTTATTTATCGTTTGTAAATGTATTATTAGTTTTTTTGTGTAACTCTACTTTGTTTTTATTAATATAAGTCTCATATGCCTCGATTATTTCAGGGTTATTGTAACTTTCTTTATTATTTATTTGATTATCTTCTTTATATAAGGAACAAATTCTTTTATCACGATATTCTTTTTGATCTTGAACATTAACCAGTGTTAAACCAGCCCCACCAATACATCCACCAGGACAAGTCATTACTTCAACAAAGTCATATTCTTTTAAAGTTTCATATACTTTTTTTACTGTTGATAATTTGTTTACAACTGCTACTTTTAATGTTAGTTTTTTCATATCAATTGTTGCTTCTTTAAAATCTTTTTCACCACGGACTTCTACTAAATTATAAAAGTTAGTTGGTGCTTTTTCATTATTTAATAAAAAGTAAGATGTTCTAAGAGTTGACTCCATTACTCCACCGGATGTACCAAATATTACACCTGCTCCACTACCTTTACCAAGTAATTTATCAAATTCATCATCTTGAAGTGATTTAAAATCAATGTTAAGTTCACGAATCATCATAGCAAGTTCTCTTAATGTTATTACATAATCTACATCATTATATTCCGCTATTTCAGTTTTTTTTGAGACACACGGCGTAAGTGCGACACTAATAATATTTTCTTTTGGAATACGAGAATAGTCTGAAAAATAAGATTTAATCATACTGCCTTGCATAGATATTGGACTTTTACATGTACTTAATAACTTAATATCACTAAAATGATATTTATTCATATATTCTACCCATGAAGGACAACAACTTGTAAACATTGGTAGATTTTCTACTTTATTAATTCTATTAAGTAATTCTTTAGCTTCTTCCATAGTTGTTAAATCTGCTCCAAAAGTTGTATCAAAGACATAATCAAATCCTATTTTTCTTAAAGCTTTAATCATTTTACCTTCTAAATAAGTTCCAGGTTCAAATCCAAATTCATCTCCAATTGCAACTCTTACTGCAGGAGAAGTCATGATAACTACTGTATAATTTGTATCATATATATAATTTAATACTGTTTTATAACAATATTTTGGAACTAAAGCACCTGTTGGGCATGTTAAAATACAAAGACCACAATTAACACAATCTTTTTCCATACCATTATTATCTAAACAAGTTTTTAAACATAATCCACAATTAAGACATTTTTCTTCAATACGGGAAACAGATAAATTTGATTCTTCTATTACTACTCTATTCATTATTCTTTTTTAGTTAATATTTTATACATTTTTACTAATCTAACTAAAATCTCCTGTTCTTCTATTTTTATTTCATTTGTTGCAATAAGTGTTGCAAGACCATTAACATATAGCCAAAAGTTCATAAATAAGCTTTTAGCATCTTCAAAACTATAATTATGTTTATTTACTAAATTAATTATAGTTGATTGATTCCATTTTTCATCTAATACTTCATCAAATGTTTTCCATTTTAGATTGTTACTTAAGAATAAAAATATAAATAAGTTTTTATAGTTTTGAGCAAATTCAACATATGCTATTGATAAAGTTAATAAAGCTTTTTTAGAATCTATTCTACTAGTTATAAATTCATCATATTGATGTAATATTTCTTTATATATTTCACTTTTTATTTCATCCATATTTTTGTACATACGATATAAAGGTTTTGTTGATATACCTAAAGACTTTGCTAGACTTCTAGCGTTTATTGAATCAATTCCAGAGTCATTAACCATTTTAACAGCTACTTTTATCACTGTTTCATTTTTAAGTTCAACAAGTGCAGGCATAAATCATATCTCCTTTAATAAGTACGCTATGGTAACTTATGTTTCTATTATAGCATCTTTTAAAAATAAACAAAAGAATTTTTTAATTAAATAT
>JAVXUB010000120.1:0-1934 GCA_036642315.1 Bacilli bacterium | reverse complement strand
TACCTCCACAAGTTTAAGATTATCTTTGTTTTCATACTCTTTTTCTTTTACTTCCAACTCTTTTATAACTGTAGTCATTAATTTTTTATAGTACTCTAATTCTCTTTTAGCCTTCATGAGTTCTTCAACACTCATATTTTTAATATCTTTTTGAATTTTATTTATAGGCTTAGGGCTAAAATATTTAAACTCTTGTTGTGGAACTGTAAGCTGAGTATTATCTTCTCCAAGAGCTCCTGCAATTTCTTTTATGTCCTTTACTGCTGCAACTTTACTTTCCAACAAAGCTTTTTGAACATCTGGTAAAACCCCTTTAGCAGTCATGGTTCTTACAGCTAAATCTGATAGGCTAGATATAAAAGCTTTCTGCTCTGGAAAGTCTAGGTATAATTGAGCTCTTTTTAAAAGGAATGATACCTTATCTTTATTTAAACCTATGTGGTTATACCAAGCCATAAAAGAAGCTTCGTGATTATTTGTTAATCTGTCTTTTACTTCCTGGAGAGCGATACACATTTCATAAAGTGAATCAGTATACAATCTTCCATTTTTAACAAATACAGCCTCTCTTTCTGATATGAATTTTTTATCTGTTTCAGGTATTTCGAAACTTTCGAAATCGAACTGGCTAAGATATTCAGCCAGTTGTTTTTCCTCTGTTTTTACAACATTAACTTTACTTTGGATTCTTCCGAGAACATTATTCTTCACGCAATATGACCTCCAATGCTTGTCCTAAAACCTCTTGAATATTTTCTAATCTTTTATCTTGAGTTTCCCATACGGTTTTATTCTTAGCTATCAAATTTGTTATTAAAGTAGTTTGAGGTATTGGAGGAGTTAAAAGTATTTTAGTTCCTTCTATAATCTCTTTAAACTCGTTTAAAAGTTTCTTTTCATATGCTGAGTTGTTAAATCTATTAGGAATTATAGCTTTAACCTTGTTTATATTAACTGTTTCTAAGATTTTATTGATTCCTTGTAAAGTTACAACATCCATAAATCCAGGAATAATAATTTTATCTGCTACATCTTCAAACTCTTTATCTAATCCAGCTACAGGAACTGCATCTATAAAAATGTAATCGTACTTTTCTTTTAAAGTATATAAAGTGCTTTTTATCTTATTCTTAAATGATCCTGTAAAGTTGCTACTATTTAAAGGGATGTACTCAAGGTTATCTCTAAGTCTGATTAAGTCTCCATCCCCTTTTGCTACCCAACTTTCTAATCCTGGGCCTATTTTAATTTCTTTATTTAAAGCAAAATCTAATATATTGTTTTGAGAGTCAGTTGTTATAATTAAAACTTTAGCCTTTTTACCTTCTTCAATTTCTATTAAAGATAATCCATGTGCTAATTGAAAAGTAAGCCAAGACTTCCCAACTCCTCCTTTGTTATTCTTTATATAAATTATTGACATATAACCTCCTTATGCTCCAGTTCGCTAATTAAGTTATAAAGAGCGTTATTATAATTGATTCCTTTTATTGTATTTCCATCATGTTTATAAATTATTATAAATCTAAAGCCACTGTTAGTTGTTTTGTAAGCTTTTACTTTTAAGTAACCTATTGTTTTGGTTAAAATCTTTTGTTCTGAATTTGCTAGTTCTTCATACAAATTTTTTAAGAATTTTGTTATTGTGTTTTTAGAATATTTAAGTTCTGTTTTCTTAGCTCTCATCATTCAGCTCCTTTTATTAATTTGCTAATCTCCTGGAATAGTCCATCAATTGAGTTTGATTTTACAAGTCTAGTACATCCATTTATTTTAATTGTTGTAAACACAAAATTATTTTTAATTTTTATAGACATTTTTTTAATCCTCCTATTGACATTTTAGAAGGCTCATAGTATAATCTCATTACCGAGTGAGGGTTTGCGCAAGTGAGCCTTCTTTTTTTATTTTTTGTAACATTTCTAACCTCTAAT
>JAVXUB010000119.1:0-1953 GCA_036642315.1 Bacilli bacterium | reverse complement strand
TTTGTAATCAGTTTATGAAAAAGTCATAGTATAAGTTTTTTAATAAACAGTCATACTACCAAATAAAGGAAACGGTGATGACAATGAAAGAAGGAATTAATTTAACTATGACAGAAATAACAAAATTAAATGTGATTCAATCCGTGATTGATCACAAAAGAACAGGCCTTGAAGCTAGCGAGGTTTTAAAAATCACACCTAGACAAGTATGGCGACTTGTAAAGAAAGTTAAAGCTGGTGGTTTTGAAGGAATAAAACATGGCAATAAAAACAGGATACCTGCACATGCAATTTCATCCGATTTAAAGGAAAAAATTATTACATTAAAAAACAGTGATAAATATTGCGATGCTAACTTTACCCACTTTAAGGAATTATTGGAAGAAAAAGAAAATATTAAAATATCATATTCTGCAATATATAATATCTTATCTTCTAATAATATTTCATCAAAGAAAAAGCACTCTGCAAGAAGGACACATAGAAGAAGAAAAAGAAAGTCTGCAGAAGGTGATTTAGTTCAAGCTGATGGAACTCCATTTGATTGGTTTAAAGACGGTAATATGTATTCTATTCATGGTTTTATAGATGATGCAACAGGGAAAATTTTGGGATTATATATGTGTGAACATGAATGCCTATTGGGATATCTTGAAGTCACAAGACAAATGTTACAAAATTATGGAATACCAAGATGTCTTTATCCTGATAAATATTCTGTATTCTTTCCTGCGGTTGGCCAAAAAATAACTGTAGAAGAAGAATTGCAAGGAAAACAAAAACCAACGACACAGTATATGAGAATTATGAATGTACTCGGTATAAATATGTTTGCAGCTTCTACGTCTCAAGCTAAAGGAAGAATCGAAAGACTATGGAATACACTTCAAGATCGATTAGTTACTGAATTTAAAATAAATAACGTTACAACAATTGAGACAGCAAATATATTTTTATTAAAATATATAAAAATATATAATAAAAAGTTTTCAGTTAGTCCTGAAAGTGAAATTACTAAATTCGCAATAGTTCCTAATTATATTGATTTAAATTTATTATTAAGTAGCAGACTTGAAAGAGTAATTGATAATGCTGGAACATTTACAATAAATAATAAACGGTTTCAAATTGTAGATAATAAAATTTTGCCAAGAGCAAAAGTGGATATTTATATAAATAAAAAAAATGGTATCTTTGTTTATCACAAAGATACCAAGTATAAAGTAATTTGTATAAATAATGTTCCTAACAGTTATTCTACATTAACTTTAAATCAAATATGTAATGAAAATAGTATTGAAGTTCAAAATTATGCTCTAGAATTATTACAAGAAAATGCAAAAGCTGAAATTCCAATACTTACCAGTTCATAATTATTATGTGTAAGTGTATAATATATTATACACATATTTATTCCTCGGTTTCTTTGCTTACTTTCTTTTTCGCAAAAGAAAGTAAGGCCCATCCGGCGAGGATATAATACTATGACTTTTTTTAAAAATAAATATTACATTTTTATATGACATTTATTCATGTCATTGACATAACTTTTCATTTTCTTTTTATTTGTAACTATAACAATTATCTAACATATAATTTTATAGGTGAAGTAATTATGTTTGGTACAAGTATGGTAAGTAGTGGTCTTACATTAGGTAAAGTTATTGGTGGTATTTCTAAAACTCTTTCAGTTGCAAATCAAATAATACCTCTTTATCAACAAGCAAAACCTATGATTAGTAACGCTAAAAAAGTTATGTCTATATTAAAAGAATTTAATAAACCAAGCTCCACTAGTAATATAACTAAAACTAAACAAAATAACAATAAAACTACAGTTACAGAAGGTAACATAAAAAAAAGCACTACTAATAGTACTCCTCTATCTAGTCCTGTATTCTTTCAATAAATTCTTTTAATCTCTCTTTTTTTTCTTTAAAAATATCAGTATTT
>JAVXUB010000118.1:0-1973 GCA_036642315.1 Bacilli bacterium | reverse complement strand
TTTTCCCTTTAATTATAAGGGATTACAATGGTTTTTACTTTCTACAGAGTCAACACCTAAATTTAATATATTATTTTTAAGTTTTTTTACTTCTTGGTTACTTGGGAGTTTAAAGTTAAATTCTTCAATATTAAATATTTTTAATATTTTCAATATATCTTCACTTGGTTGTTTAAATTTATAAGAATTTTCATCATACTTATCTGCTTGAAAATCATTAAGAGCTTCTTTTATTTTTTCTGCGGTTATTCCTTGTTCCCATCCATCTACATTTAATGTTGGCTTGTTTTCCGCTTTAAGAACTTTATATTGTATTATTCTTATTACCGTTAAAGCAATAAAACATATTAGGAAATGGGCTTTTATATGTTCTTCAGTTCTAAGATAAATGGGTCTTCCTTCTAAATCACTTTTTATTATTCTAAAAGAATCTTCTATTCTAGAAAGACCGTGATATCTATTAATTATTTCTTTATTATCATCTTCAACCTCAGAAGTGACAATAGAATAATACCCAAGTGTTTCTTTATACTTTTTTATTTTTTCTTCAAGTAGTACAACAACTGCTTTTGTTTTTATAACTTCTCCAGTTTTTTTATCTGTTTGAATAACTCTAACAAAATCCTGGCTTTTTCTTTGCTTGTCTTTTAGTTTATCAGGATTTTCTTTACAACTTTCTAAATACTCAATAAACTTTTCGTTTTCTCGCAATGACTTTTGATATTGTTTTTTACTCCAATATATTATTTCTTTTTCTTTTATTGTTTTAGTTGTTTTTGTACCATCTTCATTTTTATATGTTAAATCAATTTCATTAATTTTGGATTTATATTTAAACGTTATTTCTTCGCTTGAATTTGTTAAGCAAGTATAATCATTATCATCAAGAGCCCAATCTCTCACTTTAGTCCAACTCTTTTTAACACTTTTAGATACAATATATCCATTTCCTTTATTAATAATTAAATATTTATTTTCTTGAGTATTCATCCCATTATCTGCTACCAGTACTATTTTACCTAAACCCATTTCATCAATATCATTTTCTAACACATCTTTAAATGTTGTTTTATCCTGTGTATTACCTGGAAATAATTTATGAGATACAGGGATGCCATTATTATCTATGAATAATCCCATTTGTACTATTGGCCCTTTTTGATTTTCTTTTGAGATTCCTTTTTTTCTAAATCCTTTTTTTAATACTTCTGGTTTGCCTTTCTCGTTTAATACTCTGTTTCCTTCTTCATCTAATTTATATATATCGTCATCACCATACATTGCTTCATAATAATAATTAGTTACATCGTAATATGTTAAACTTGTATTCCTTCCAATAGAAGAATTCTTAATTTTAGTATTCATTCTGTTTTGTATTTGTTTTGATTTTTTATCAAGTACATCTAATGCTTTATAAATATCATTTATATCATTTGATGTTGTTATTGGAAACAAGTAATTTTCTTTGCTCTCAAAACATTGTTTTTTACTAGATGGATTAAGTATTCTATTAAATACTAGGAGTTTTGTTAAACCATTTATGTCATATTCTATTTTAGAATTACTTTTTACTTCTCTTAATAAATCATAAATACCTAATTTATTATAAATAGATTCAAGAAAAAAATATCCAATATTCTTAGGATTCAAATAACATTCTTGATTAAATAACTGCTGACCATTATATAACTTTGCTTTCTCTCTAAAATCATTAGGATCTAGACCGTCTATTTTTAGATTACCGCTCTTTAAATTTTTTTTCATCCTTTGAATAAAGTTAGGCTCGCCATCATCATACTTTTCTAAATATCCCAAATTTTTAATAGTCTTTCTTTTACTTTTCCTTATAGTGCCGTCTAATATAGTGTAATTTTCAACTATTCTTAAATATGGTTTACCATGGCACTTAAAACAATCTAAATACATATAACACACCGCCTATACTTATATACAATAATATTGTAGCACACATT
>JAVXUB010000117.1:0-1988 GCA_036642315.1 Bacilli bacterium | reverse complement strand
CCTCATCTGCTCCAGAGACAACTATTCGCCTATTATATGGGCGTTTTTTTTGTATCTAAAGGGTATAAAGGTGTTCATGTCTTTTTTGTATGTAAGGTGAACGAGGGTGGTTAGGTTATATGTAAAATGATTAGAATGTGTAAAAATCGGGTTTAGATAATTCGTTTTGTTTTTTACTATTTTAATTATTTACACTATTTAGTAACTATTTCTTTGATGTAAGAAATGATATAATATTTCTATAAAATAGAATTAGAGTGAGGGATTTTTATGATAAAAAAGTTATTTCTAATAGGAAATGGTTTCGACTTAGCCCATGGTTTTAAAACTAGATATCTTGATTTTATGAGTTGGTTTTATGAAAATGACAAGAAAACATTTGTTAGCTTTAATAAACTCTTGTTAAGAAACTTCTTGTCTGAAAATGGCTATCTTTATGAAGATGATTGGAGATACACAAGACCTATTAATAAAATTGATATAAGAATTAATAATATGGATACTTCATTGGTAAAAGCAACAATTGAGTACAAATTATTAGAAAAATGTTTTGAATATGAATTGTTAGAAGGATATTATGGATGCGAATTTGAATTGTATTTATATGCATTGTGGGAGTCATTAGAAGAAAATATGCATTATGTCTTTTTAGATAAAGAAGTTGAAGAAGCTGAGATTGAAAAAAAATGTTTATTAGAAATTTTAAGAGAGGAAGAATATGGAGAAGTGATTGAAGAGGATTTAGAATATCTCCATAGACCAGCTCAAGAATATCTCAATAGGCTCACAAATTTAGCTGATGAGTTTGAGTCTAATTTATTACAATGGGTAGAAGATGTAAATGAAACAATTTGCTTAGTGGAAAATAAAATATATTTCTATGAAAATGATAGTGAATATGAAAAAGTAAATTTGCTGGAAGACGAATTTTTTGGGGAAAATAATTATATTATAAACTTTAATTATTCCAAAACAATAGAATTACTTTATGATAGAAAAGTGTGCCATATTCATGGACAAGATAGCATAAACAATTTACCTATTATGGGACATACTAAGGATATAACTACTATGTATCGATATGATGATAAAGAAATAATACTTGTAGAAAAATTCTACAAAAATTTAGATTCAATAATCCAATCTAATCATACTTTCTTTGAGATGCTTAAAGATTCAAATGAAATAGTAGTATTAGGTTTAGGATATAATGAAACAGACTACCCGTATTTTGAGAAGATAAATAGTTTAATCCCTACTGCAAAATGGAATCTTTATTATTATAGTGATTTTGATTTACAACATGCAAAAGAATATGTTGATAATCTTAAAATAAATAATGGAAATGTAAGTTACATTTCTTTGAAAACTGATACACCGTTTACTAAAATAGTTGGATATGAAATGGAGTAAATTAAGTGTTTTATATCATTAATTTACATAAAATAAAGAATTTTATTTATTCTTTTGGAAATATGCTGTTAATAGGATATTAAGAGAAAGTTTAAAATTCAGTTTGTATAAGAATAATAAATACATTGCTAAGTACTACAAATTAACTCTAGTACTTTTGTTTACGCAGAAAGGAGAACCATGATAGTAATTAAAGTCTATAAAGAATCATTAGATAAAGTTATATGTAAACAACCCGAGCATTAAGGATATCCTAAACAGAATTAGTCATGCGCTCAAATTTAACACAACCGCATTTAAGTTACATTGAGAATTAATTAAATGCTTGTTTAAAATTATATTATCGTATCGCCATTGCATTAGGTCTGATGTTTAGTGCTCTTTATATTTTGGCAGAAGATATACTAGGTGTGAAAGGAAGTGATGTAGACATGATTAAGAAAGCAATTGATGATGGTAAACAAGATTTAAGTTATTTATATTTTTGATCAGTTACAATTTATTCAATGGATGTTTTTTTGTATCTACAATGAAACAAAATAGGCTAAATGGATTGATTTTATAATGCGAATATG
>JAVXUB010000116.1:0-2015 GCA_036642315.1 Bacilli bacterium | reverse complement strand
AAAAGAGGGGCTAGGGGAGATTAAAGTCATTGAAATTGTTGTAAAAAGACCCTACTGTTAAGTGGGGTTTATTTTTATTAGAGGTGTGGCGTGGAAGAATTAATTATTAAAGACATGGTAACAATATTACTCAACCAATTTATGCCCCCAATATTAAATAAACTAAAAAAAATAGGATCAGATACATCAAGTAAGATAAAAGTTGCACTGAATTTAAGCTTTACCGAGTATTTGAATCGAAATTATGAACGCTACTCAAAAACGAAAACTCTACTTTATAGAGATATGCCCGTAGTTCTGAAGGATTTTTATGTAAGGACAGACTTAAGAATAAACGCGAAAATAATTGATGGAAATAAATTTATACAATTAATAGATAAGAATAAAAGGATAGTAGTCTCGGGTAGTGCAGGGTGTGGTAAGTCAACTTTTTGTAAAAGTATTTTTATTGAGTTAATAGAGAAGCCTATAGGAATTTTTCCAATTTTTATAGAGTTAAGGCACTTAAATAATATTGAAGATAAATCACTTTACAGCTATATGCTTAATGAAATGATTAAGAGCAATCCTGATTTTGATAACCGGCAATTGGATTATGCACTAAAACTGGGGAAAATATTAATAATATTGGATGGCTTTGATGAGGTTGATAATGATCACCGTCATATAATTGAAAAGGAAATTTTAGATTTATCAAATAATAATAATGGTATTAGATTGCTTGTATCTAGTAGAGTTGACAATAGATTTTCTTCTTGGAATGAATTTTTTAATTATGAAGTTCTCCCTCTGGATGAAGGGAAAGCTATTAATCTTATAGAAAAACTTGAATATGATGAAACCATTAAAGAAAAATTTATAATGGAGTTGAAAAGTAAACTTTATGAAAGTCATAAAACTTTCGCGTCAAATCCTCTTTTATTAACACTAATGCTTTTGACATATGAGCAAATAGCAGAGATTCCTACTAAGATGCATCTTTTTTATGAGCAAGCATTTTTAACTTTGTTTAATAAGCATGACTCATTCAAAAGTTTATACAAGAGAAAAACCTTTACGAGACTTCCAGTAAATGAATTTAGAAGAATATTAGAAATTTTCTGTTTGTATACATTTTGTGCAAGAAGCTATTACTTCGAAGTAAATGATTTAATTAAGTATATTAAAAGTTCGATTGAAGTATCAAAATGTGATGTCAGTGAATTGGATTTTTTAAATGATTTATTAGACTCTGTATGTCTTATTCAGAGAGATGGTTTGGGTTATACATTCACTCATAGATCATTTCAAGAGTATTTTACCGCATCATTTTTAGTTAATAATAGTATGGATGGTAAGTTTAAGTTATTTGAAAAAGTATTTGAGATAAATTCGCAAGATATAGTTAATTCACAAGATATAGTTATTTCAATGGTTCAGGATATGAATTTTAAGCTTCTTGAGAAAGAGTGGATTATACCTAAAATTGATTTAATTGTTAAAGATGTTAATAGTGTTAGTGAAATTAATGTAAATTCAAAACTGATGGTTTTTTCTAAGTTCTATAGTGCTATTACTTTAACTTTTGGTAAAAATAATCAAGCAGAGCTGGGATATACTTTTGGGAGTTATCCCCATAGAGCTTCATATTTCTTTTATTTCTTAAAGAGTGTTTATAAAAACGATTATAAGCAGTTTATTAAGGATAAAGAATTATTTTTTAAAGGGGTTACTCATTTTAAAGAGTTGCTAATAGATGTTATTAGCGAAAATGGGGACATAAGCTTAGATGAAATTGAAAGGATAGATCCTTACGTCAAACAATTACTAAAGCAATCAGAAATTCTTGATATTACTAAATATTATATTGATTTTTTGAATCTCAAAGCTTCAGATCTAAGACAAATTCATGAAAAACAGGATGAAGATATACTTAGCTTAATTTTAGGATAGGTTAGTAAGTAATTTGAGGTATGAATTTATTTTTTGCCCAAATGCCATCATCATTTGTCGAAATGATCAATAGACATCCATCA
>JAVXUB010000115.1:0-2024 GCA_036642315.1 Bacilli bacterium | reverse complement strand
TTAAACTCAATCCTCCTATGATTAAATAATAGCAAATAATATTACTTATAGCAAGCAAAATATTACATAAAAAAAAGATAATTACTTATCTTTTGTTAGTATTTACAGCCATGCAAATAAATAAGCTATAATAAGCTTATTTTTTTATCTACAAATAGTACTAAAATAAATGTTAATAAGTACCCTAAAGTTGTTGATAACTTTAGCCGTTTTTTCTAGTGTTTATGCGGAAAAAGTGTTATAATTATTATACAAGGTAGTGAGAATAATGACTTCGAATTATGAAAAAGGTTTATATAAAGATTTCGAGAAAATGCAAAATAAATATGATAAAAAATGTGATGAATATAAGTTTTTATTATTAAGAACCACTATTGCTGAAGATGAAGAATTAAGATTAAAAAAAATTGTCATTAAAAAAGAAGATAAAATTAAAACTATGTCAGAACAAAATAAAGAACTTAAAAAAGAAAATTTGAATTTAACTAAAGAATTAGAACGGGTAAAGATGCTACTAAATAATGATGGCACAGTTGCTGGTATTCCAACAAGCATGACACCTATAAATAAAAAAAAGATAATTCCAAATTTTGCTAAAAATACTGGGGATACTATTGGAAGAAAACATGGCCATAAAAAAGATAAGTTAGAAAAAATAGAAGACAATAAAATAACAGAACATATTGAACATAAAATAGAAACTTGTCCAAATTGTGATAAACATAAGTTAGTTAAAACGGGCAAGATTATAAGTAAGGATGTCAAAGATTATAAAATTTTAACTTATTACACTCGTCATGATTTCATTGAATATAAATGTAGTTGTTGTGGGAAATTAGTACATGAATTAATTCCAAATCATTTAAAAGAAGAATGCCAATATGGAAGTGAAATAAAGTCACTTGCTTTAACTCTATCTAATGTTGGGAATGTTCCTTTTAATAAAGTTAAGAGAATAATAAGTGGACTTTCAATGGAACAAATTACACCATGTGAAGGATATTTAGCAAAACTTCAAAAAGTGTCTGCGAAAAAATTGGATAGTTTTTCAAATGAATTAAGAACGGCTTTATTATCTTCAAAAATAGTATATTGGGATGACACTGTTATTAATGTAAATACCAAACAAAGCTGCATGAGATATTATGGAAATGATTCATTATGTCTTTTTAAGGCTCATGAAAAGAAAAATAAAGAAGGACTCGATAAAGATAGAATACTAGGACTACTTGGCACAAATACAGTAGTAGAACATGATCATAATAAGATAAATTATAATAATGAATATTGTTTTATTAATGCAGAATGTTGTCAACATCTACTAAGAGATTTAAGAAAAGTTGAATTAAATATTCCAGAGCGAAAATGGTGTAAAGAAATGATAAAACTTTTTCAATCTTATGACCATAAAAGAAATGAATTACTATCTAAAAATATAGATACGTTCACTAAAGAAGAAGTAAATGATTTTATAATAGAATTGGAACATAATTTATTAACTGGTTTAAATGAATATGAAGAAAATTCAAAACCATATTATGTAAAAAAAGAATTAACCTTAATTCAAAGATTGATGGAGTATAGGGATAATTATATTTATTGGATACTTGATTTTGATTTGCCATTTACAAATAACTTAAGTGAGAGAAATCTTAGAGGAATAAAATCCAAAATGAAAATATCTGGACAATTTCAAAATATAGAAAGAGCTAAAGACTATGCTAGCATAAGAAGTTATATAGAAACTTGTAGACTGTATGGTAAGAATGAAGTTGATTGTTTAACAAGGCTTGTTGAAGATAAACCGTATACTTTTTCGGAATTACTAAATACAAAAAAATAAGCAAATTATCGCTTATTTATTTGCATGGCTGTAAATACTAACTTTAAATATTAAAATTAAAAGAAGCTTTAAGCTTCTTCTAATTCAGTATTTTCGGTTAAAATTTTAAATTTAGTATTTATAAAGTGCCATATAACTTTTACTATAGATAAACAAGGTGTTGCAAAAATCATACCTATAA
>JAVXUB010000114.1:0-2035 GCA_036642315.1 Bacilli bacterium | reverse complement strand
TTGTTTTTCAGCCACCACAACTATTTCTTCAGCAGGAACTTCGGCAACAACATCTCTTTCAACATTTACTGGTTCTGATTGAACCTGTGGCTGATTATTGGTTTTATTGCGTTGGTTTTGATTTTTATTCTGAGGTTTGCGTTGTTTTTCGGCAGAAGGATTTTGAGGAGCTGCAGTTTTAATTTCTTCTTCTGCAACAGGTTGCGGATTTTCAGGTAACGAAGGTTGTTCTACTTGTTCTTCAGGTGCATTGTGAATGCGCTTTCTTTTTTCTTTCTTTTCAGCAGATTCATTCGTTACCGCAGATGCTTCTTTAACAGGTGTTTCTGCTTTAGGCTCGCTTTTTTGAAATTCTTCTTGAATTTTTAAAACTGCCTCAATAAGTTCCTCTTTTTTAAGATTCAACTTTTCAACGCCTACTTTTTTAGCTATTTCTTTAAGTTCGGGCAACTTCATACCCTTTAACACATTTTTGTCAAACATAAATTATGACGTTGTTGTTAGATATTATTATTGTGATTTTTCTTAATAGAAGGATATCTGTTAAGGATAGAAAGCTCGAACAATGAAGAAGTTACGATTTTCTAATGCAATATTACAATTTTTTTTTAAATATCAATGTTTTTTAATGAAATTTAGTGTTACTTTTGTAATCAAATAAATAGTAATGATTCAGAGAATACAATCGGTTTATTTAGCATTGGCATTTATTATTGCAGGCGTTTTATCTTTAGTTTTTCCTTTATGGAAGGTTGAAAACGGGATAGATTTCCGCGTTGGGCAAAGTACCTTATATACGTTGATGTTTGGTGCAAGTGCAGCTTTAAGTATTATTTCGATTTTCTCTTACAAAAAAAGACAAACTCAATTTGTTTATAACAGATTGAACATGATATTGAACTTTATATTACTAGGATTATTTGTGTATCAATCGCTAAATTTATCTGGAGAAACTTTGGTTTCAGAGAAGGGTATTGGGATGTTTCTTCCTATCGGATCTATCATTTTGCTGGCATTAGCCAACAAAGCCATAAAGAAGGACGAAGATCTTGTGAAATCTGCAGATCGTATACGATAAACCTTTTATCTTAGTTTATTAGTGCGTTAAAAAATCCGACCAATGGTCGGATTTTTTTGTTTGAATAAATTTACTTTTTGTAGTAGTATAAATATCTGTATCCTCCAGAATTGACATTTCCGTACTGAATAATTTCAGGATAATGATCTTGCCTAACTTTAAATTGAACGTTTGAAGGTGGAACAACGATACCATTTTGATCTTGGGATTTATTTACAAATGTAGCATGCGTATTAATGTACATGTTATGAGTAAAGTATCCATCTAAAAGCTCCAATAAACCATCATAACTACTATTATAAATATCTGAACTAAATAAAGCCAGATATTGCATTTTAGTATTACCAGGCAATAGATTTCTTTCGGGATTGTATACATTTTTAGGTGTAGTATATTCTATATTTCCTACCTTGATAATATTATATTCGTTTGTTTGTGTTTGATTTAAAA
The DNA here is from genome assembly GCA_036642315.1 of Bacilli bacterium. GTDB lineage: Bacteria > Bacillota_I > Bacilli_A > RF39 > UBA660 > Onthocola_B. The sequence goes on along the minus strand of JAVXUB010000114.1, from coordinate 507 downwards.
AATGTTGTTCTGTTTCAGATGTATAGTTTAATGATTGGGTAATAACTAATTCATTATCTGCATAAAAATCAACCTTAACATTATTTAATTGATTTTCATTATTGTAATCATGATCTAATATAAACTTGAATTTTTCTTTTGTATAAAAATCACTAATAACAATAGTTCTTTTATCTACAAAGCCATTAGTTTCATATGTAAAATAATGGTTTACTTCCATAAAAAAAGGAGGAATGGGTGTAGTTTTAGTTTCATACTTATAAGTCATTCCTGGTAAATTAGGCGAATAACTAGAATAATCTGCGTAATAATACATCTTCATTGAATCTAATTTCACATTCGTTGCAATTGGTGTTGATAAAGTTGTGCTCACACCCATTGTTTGTGTATTATCTATATTTGGAAAGTCTGATGTATAGTTTTCAACGATTTCTTCATCATTATTATTACAACTAAATAATAAAAACGAAAAGAATGCTAATGATAAGTATTTGTTTTTCATAAGAT
>JAVXUB010000113.1:0-2108 GCA_036642315.1 Bacilli bacterium | reverse complement strand
ACTGTTGCTCCTAAAATACAACTTAGTAAAATAGCTATTATTTTTTTCATTATTACGCCTCCTTAATTAATCACACTTACACCTTACCATATATTGTATAATAATTGTGTAAACAGTTTATTAATTAAAAAAAGATGCTATATAATAGCATCTTTAATTATCTTCAATAATATTAAATAATATCTGAGTAATCCAATTAAACTTACTTTTATAAAAAGGCTTAATACATGGTTTTCTACTATGTTAACCATAATCTCATTAACTTCTCTAACCATATCCGTTCTTAATAATAAAGTTAAATAATATCACTAATACTCAATATATATAATAGTTGTAACTTCTTTTTAATATTGATATAGGAATGTTCTTTTATAAATATTAAAATAATACAACACATTAGTTAAAAAGTGTGTCATATAAATCATAGTCTATTAAATTTAATATATTAAAGAACTAATAACATTTTTGACATGGTACATAACCCTGACTTTTTGCATCTTTCTCCGTCATCTTTATAGCATCCTTCATTCCATGAGCTTTAGATGAACTATGGTATTTATTAGATGATGATTTACCACCATTAGCGTACACATAGTTACTATCCGATTCATTATGACCTGAGTTTGATGAACCACTTGATGAACCGCTAGTCGAATTATTAGATGTTGGTTTTTTAGTGCCCGTTCCACTAGATGATGAGTTAGCCTGTTTTTCTTTTTCTAATCTTTGTTTCTCTTCCGTATCAGCTTTCTTTTTTGCTTCGGCTTCTTTTTGCTTTTCTTCTTCAACCTTTTTCTTTTCTTCTTCTACTTTCTTTTGCTCTTGTAATTTAGCTTTTTCTTGTTTAGCTTTTTCAACTTCTTTATTTTTGTTATCTAAATCATCTGTTAACTTCAATTTACTTGCATCTAGTTCAGATATTTCTGTCTTCATTTTATCTAAACTATCATCTGCTTTTATAGAAGTCATTTTATCACCTAGAACTTTTATTTCGTTTAATTTAGTATCATAATCCTTTTTATAGTCAACTGGATTAAAATATCCTATAACAGAAAATATAACTGCAATTATGATTGCTATTTTATATTTAACTATGAATTTTACAAACTTATTATTTCTCATATTTCCCCCTATTTCTTTGTTAACTCTTCTAATTCTTTATTTATATCATTTATTTGTTGAACTATTTTTTCATTTTCAGAAGTTAACTCAGCCTTTTTTTCAGACAGTTCATTTTTATTAGTTTCATATTCAGAATTTGCTGTAGTATATTCATCAGATAGTTTAACTTCTTTATCCTCTACTACCTTATAAGTATTATAATCTACTTCTACATGCTGTTTTGGCAGCGCTAAAGTACAAATAGTAAATACCATCATAGCACAGAAAAATATTCCTAAATGTTTCAATAATTTTACTGATTTACTAAAGAATTTGTTTTCAAATATTTTTTTATTCATAATTCCCCCTAGTGTATTAATATTTTATCCTTTTATATATTACAATATTTCCCTTGATGTAACAATAAAAACATTGTATTTTTTTGTTATTTAAAGGAGAATATTATGAAAATAAATTAGCAATATTTTTTTATATAGGTTTATTATGAGTTGTTCACTTTCTTGTTTATCATGATATATGGATTTTCAGTAATTTAATGTTCAGATTATCAAATATATTTATTATTCACATACTCCCCATTTTTCACCTGTTTTTCTATCTTTATAAGCCATATATCTTCTCTTGCCACTTCCGCCAATCCAAGATAACCATGTATACTTTTCTGTTATAACTACTAGGTCGTAAGTTACTTTTTCACCTTTATTATATTTCCCTACTATTTCACTTTCAGTTGATGCTGCTGCTCTTATATTAAGTCCACTTGCAGTTGTTATTGTACATACTCCATTTTCTGCATATCTTTTAATTTCCTTATCATCATCTGTTGGTTTAGAAGGTTTAATATTATTTAATCCCCTATCTCTAATATCTTTAGCAAAGTCTACATAAGCGTAATTCATATCTACAGAACTACCACTTATACCAGACATCTTTCCACTCTCTGTATATTGCCACATTCCAACGTCAGTTCTATTTAACTTTGAATT
>JAVXUB010000112.1:0-2122 GCA_036642315.1 Bacilli bacterium | reverse complement strand
TATATTATTAATTAGATTTATATTAATTTAGTATTTTCTTTGATCTATTAAATTTAATAATAAATTAAATAATTTATTAAGGAGGTACTAAAAATGGAAAAACAAGATATTAAAGTTACTTGCAAAGATTGTGGAGAAGAATTCGTATTCACAGTTGGAGAACAAGAATTTTATGAATCTCATGGACTAGTTGGTAAAGATGGAAACATTAATACACCAGTTAGATGTAAAGCATGTAGAGACAAAAAAAGACGTTCTGCTGGAAGAAGATAATTTAAATTATCTAATAAAAAATCAGTTCTAACGAACTGGTTTTTTTATGGTTTAAAATAGTTTATCAACATCTTTTGGTACTTTATCTTCAACAATCTTACTTATTATCTTATCACTTTGTTCTTTTGATACCTTTTTACCTGTCATACTTGATAATGTATCAATTACTTCTCTTAATGTAGATTCATCTTTCATATTACCATTTTGTAATTTTTCTGCTAAAGATATTATAGTAGATTTATTAATTTTTGTTTTCTTTTCTACTTTATTAAAAAAATCATCACCAAATTTCATAAAAGTCCTCCCTAGAACTATTATATGTTTGGTAATGATTTTTGTTATTCTTCAGTTTTGTTTTTAAATTGTAATATTATTGGAGTTCCAGTTAAATCAATATTCTCTCTTAATTGGTTTTCTAAATATCTTTCATAACTGAAATGGACTAACTTCTTACTATTTACTTGTAAAGTAAATTTTGGAGGTTGATTATCAGTTTGACTTACAAAGTAAACTTTTAATCTTTTTCCTTTATATGAAGGAGGTTGATGAACACTCATAGCTTCCATTATAATATTGTTTAAAACTGATGTTTTAACTTGTTTATTATTATTTTCATAAGCACTTATTACCTCAGGCATTAAAGTATGTACTCTTTTTTTAGTTAATGCACTTAAAAATACTACTTTAGCATAAGGTATAAATTGAAATTCTTTTTTTATTAGTTCTTTCCAGTTTTTAATTTCTAAATCTGGATTTTTTATTGTGTCCCATTTATTTATTGCTAGGACTAAACCTTTTCCAGCATCAGTTGCGTATGAAACAATGTGTTTATCATGCTCAATTATACCTTCTTCGGCATCAATTACGACAACACAAACATCACTTCTATCTATTGCTTTTAAACTTCTAATTAAAGAATACTTTTCAATTGATTCATAAATTCTGCCTTTTTTACGCATTCCTGCAGTATCAATTACTGTATATTCCTCACCATTATATTTAAAATTAGTATCGATTGCATCTCTTGTAGTTCCTGGTATATCACTTACTATTACTCTTTCTTCATTTAATAAAGCATTTATTAAGCTACTTTTTCCAACATTTGGTCTACCAATTAAACAAAATTTTACTAAATCATCTTTTACTTCTTCATAAACAGGCATGTCTTTTGTTATTGAATCAAGAACTGCTCTTATACCTAAACCATGTTCTGCACTAAAAGGTAAAAGTTCACTAAAACCTAACTCATAAAAGTTATATAAAAGTTCATTTCTTTTTTCATTATCAAGTTTATTAACAATAACTATTACTCTTTTATTTGATTTTCTTAAAAGATCTCTTACATGATAATCCGCTGCATCTAACTCAGTTAATCCATCCAAGACAAAAAGGATAATATCAGCTTCATCTATTGCAAGTTGTGCTTGAGCGATAATATCTTTATCAAAGTTATCATCACCTAACAATATTCCACCTGTATCAATTAAATGAAATCTTTTATCATCATATTTTACAATACCATAAATTCTATCTCTTGTTACTCCAGGAGTATCAAGAATAATCGCTTTTTTTTCTTTTAATAAACGATTAAAAACAGAACTTTTTCCGACATTTGGTTTTCCTATTATACATACTGTTTGCATTTTTATTTCCCCCTGTTGCTTTTGATATCTGTCATTATAGCATAAATACGGTTATTTTTCTTATATATAGTGCATAAATCATCAGCCATATTAACTTGTGTTACATTATTAAGCATTATTCCGTCTTTTTCTTCAGATTTTAAAAAGCCTTTTTCTAAAAGCACTGCAACACTTATTTCTTTACAAAAAATATAAGGTTTTCCATC
>JAVXUB010000111.1:0-2163 GCA_036642315.1 Bacilli bacterium | reverse complement strand
AATCAAATAAATAGTAGACCAGTACGCTTGCCTATTTTGAGTAATACTGTGTCTAGTATTTATTTTCATGTGCATAAGTATAAAAGCGAAAAATAATTGTTAATCATAAATACTATAAAATAAATTACTAAAATTAATATTAAATAGTATAATAAGAAGGTGGATATTATTAAATATTGGTAAATAACTTAAGTATTGTTTAGGGAGAGTAAATATGATACAGGTAATTGGAATTAAGAAAAATATAGAGTTAGAAATAAGAGAGAAGTTATCATTACATACAAAGAAGCAAGAAGAGTATACAAATGAACTTTTAAATTATTTTGATGAAGTAGTTATAATAAGTACCTGTAATAGGACAGAAATCTATTTTAATGGTTCTTACAGTGGCGAAGAAGGATTAAAAAAGATTTTTGAGGTTTTTAATTGGGATTTAAATTTAAAGCAGTATTGTTTTTACTTAGAAGAGGAAAATACTATAAAGCATTTAATGGAAGTTGTTAGTGGGTTTCATTCAAGAATATTAGGTGAAGATCAAATACTTGGGCAAATTAAAAATGCATATAAGCAAGCATTAAAATTAAGTTCTGTTAAGTCAGAATTGCAAAGGCTGTTTCAAGATGCTATAACTTGTGGAAAAAGGTTTAGAACAGAAGGAAAGCTTTATGAAATACCAGTTTCATCATCATCAATTGCTGTTAATGAAGCAATATTAACTGGAGCTAAAAGATTTATGGTAATTGGGTATGGAGAGGTTGGTAAGCTAGTAGTGAAGTATGCTTTATCTCACAATATAGATTCATTAGTATTAGTAGTTAGAAATGTAGAAAATGTTGATGCTGAATTAGATGATAGAGTTACTGTTATGAATTATGAAAATGGTAGAGAAATTATTGATAGCATAGAGTGTATTATTTCTTGTACATCAGCTCCACATTTAATAATAGAAGAAAAGCATGTTAATGAAGAAGGATTGCCTTTAATTATATTTGACTTAGCACTTCCAAGAGATGTTGCAAGAGAAATTGGAGAGTATAAGCGAGTAGATTTATATGATATTGATACTATTAGTAGTATGGATGACGCTAATAAAAAACTTAGGTTAGAAAGAATGCAGGAATTTAAATATATTACTAATGATGCTATTAAGGAATTTACAGATTGGAAAAAACTAAGAGGAATATCTCCATATATAAAAAAAATAAAAGAATCTGGAAATAAGATAGTAAAAGAAAGATGTGATACATTCTATAACAAATGTAAAAATCAAGAAGATGTAAAACTTGCGAAAGTATTAATTAAAAGTACATCTGATGCTTATGTAAATAGAGCAATAGAAGTATTAAAGGAAGAAAAGTTAAAAGGTTGTGAGGATGAATGTCTAAGAATACTAGAGAGAATATTCAAAATGGAGAAATAGAATATACTTATCTCGCTTTAATGTCAGACAAATTAAGGGTTGGAATTATAGGTGGAGGTAAGGCTGGTTTTATAAAGGCTAAAAACTTTATTAAAAAAGGATGTTATGTAGAAATATTATCAAAAACATTTTTAGATAAATTCATAAATATAGAAAATAATAATATAGTTTTAAATAAGAAAGTATATAATAAGGACTTTATAAGAGATAAGCACATTATTATATTATCTTTAAATGATGAGAAATTAAGAAAAGAAATTATATCGCATTGTGAAGAGGAATTTAAAATATTTATAGATTGCTCAAATTTTAAAGAAGGTATGGCAGTGGTTCCTGTTCAAAGAGAAACTTCTAATATAAGCTTTGCATTAAATACAAAGGTTGGAAACCCAAAAGGTGCAATAGTTGCAGCAGAAGCAGCTATGGAAACTTTAAAAGAGTATGATGATTTTATAGAATATACTGGGTTAATTAGAAACAAGGCTAAAAATTTAGATAATCATAAAAAAGAAATAATAGATTTTATAAGTACAGAAGATTTTAAATTTATTTGGGAAAAAAATAGAGGTAAGCTAGTTTTAAGAATGTTTTTTGAAGATGCGATAATAAGGCGATGTACATAAGAGAGCAATGTTGTTAAATTAGAAGGTGAGGAAATGAAAAGAAAAAGAAAAAGGGTTTTGAAATAAAAGGTTTAATAGCACTTTTAACAGTCTTGGTAAACTTAATAATAGCTATAGTAA
>JAVXUB010000110.1:0-2166 GCA_036642315.1 Bacilli bacterium | reverse complement strand
TGTATGCGAAGAACAAATGACTACTGTACAGTAGTTGTTTTCTTTTTATCAAAAAAGTATATATTGTAATTAAAAAAAATGCTATAATAGATTTAGGAAGGTGATAATTTGAAATTAAACATTAGAGGTGACAAAGTAGTTGTTACCAAATCAATTAAAGAGTACATAACAGAGAAGGTAAGTAAACTGGATAAGTATTTTGAAAGTCCAGCTCAACTTGAATGTAAAGTTTTAATTAAAGTTAAAAATTTCGAACAATCAATTGAAATTACAGTGTTAACTTCTAAATTTACATTAAGGGCAGAAGAAAGAAATGAGGATTTATATGCTGCTATAGATTTAGTAGTAGATAAATTAGAAAGCCAAATAAGAAAGCAAAAGAATAGGGTTGAAGCTAAATATAAAAATCAACCAACATTTGAAATGAACTTTGATTTTGAAGTCGAAGAAGATGAAGAAGAAATAGATGAAAAAATAGTAAAAAGAAAAGATATAGAAATGAAACCAATGGATGAAGAAGAAGCAGTCATCCAAATGGAACTATTAAATCATGACTTCTTTGTATTTAAGAACATTACTGAAGAATGTGTTTCAGTTATTTACAAAAGAAAAGATAAAAGCTTCGGAATCATAAATGTTAAATAAACAAAAAAAGGAACGCCGTTCCTTTTTTAAATTTATAAGTCTAAACTATTTTTATTAAGTAAAAATTCTTCTATTCCCATAATAACAATACCATCATCATTACGCCATAATTTAATATTATCCTTTACTATAATAATTTTTTTAAAAGAATCATTAATTTTTACTAATGAATTTTTTTCTTGATTCATTTTTTCTTCATCTGGTATAGAAAAGGCTGATTGTATATAATATCTTTTACTACCTTGATTACAAACGAAATCAACTTCCAGTTGTTTTCGTTTCTTTTTTTCATTTTCAAGTGTATTATATTCAACAACTCCAATATCAACATTTAATCCTCGAGATAAAAGTTCATTATATATAATGTTTTCCATTATATGATTTTCTTCTTGTTGCCTAAAATTTAATCTTGCATTTCTAAGCCCTATATCAGTAAAATAATATTTGTTTGTTGTAGAAATATATTTTTTCCCTTTAATATCATATCTTTCAACTTTATTTATCATAAAAGAATCAAGTAAATATTCTAAATAATTATTAATTGTTTTATTTGATAATCCAGTAATTCCATTACTTACAAAAGTATTATATAACTTAAGTGGATTTGTTAAAGAACCAATAGAAGAAGCAAGCAAATTAATTAACTTTTCTAGAATGTTTATTTTATGAATATTATATCTATTAATAATATCCATAAAATAAACATTATCAAATAAAGTAGTTAAATAATTTGCTTTTTCTTCATCAGTTTTTTTAGATAAAATTAAAGGTAATCCTCCATAAGTAATATATTCTTTCCATGCATCTTCATTAGTTCCATTAAAACCACTTAAAAATTCTGAATAAGAAAAAGGATATACTCTAATTTCATCTCCTCTACCTCTAAATTCAGTTAATATATCACTTGATAAAAATTTTGAATTACTTCCCGTTACATAAATATCTAAATTATCTATTCTATTTAATCCATTTAAAACTTTTTCAAAATTAGGAACAAATTGTACCTCATCTAAAAAACAATAATAAATACCATCATCCTTTATTTTTTCTCTAACATATTTACCTAATTTTGTAGGATCAAGTAAATCTATATTTAATTCATTATCAAGCTCTACTTTTATTATTCTTGATTCATCAATTCCTATACTTAACAAATAATTATAATATAAATTAAATAATAAATATGATTTACCACATCTTCTAATACCTGTAATAACCTTAATCATCGAATTTTCTTTCTTATTAATTATCTTTTGTAGATATAAGTCCCTATTAACTACTTTCAAAAAAATCATCTCCTTAACAAACTTTTGCGGTTAACCGCATTTCTTTGTCGTAATAATTATAAGCCTATTTCAAAAATTATTCAATAGCCAATGACAAACTTTTGCGGATAACCGCAAAAGTTTGTCATTATACATTATTTTTATATATAGACTTTATCTAAGAAATTATGGTACAATAATTCACGAAGGTGAAGAAAATGAATTTAATTAAAACAATATTTGATAGTGAATATAA
>JAVXUB010000109.1:0-2167 GCA_036642315.1 Bacilli bacterium | reverse complement strand
AATGAAAATAATAAGATTGCAAAAGCAAAAGTATTAGTAAAAATTGCAGAAAATAGCTTAAATCAAAAAGATGTAGATGTAGCAAGAAAGTTTGTTGAAGGACTAAAAGATAGTAAAGCAAAAACAGATTTACTAGCACGTCTAGATAGAGTTCAAGAAATTATTGATGAAATAGCTAGAATTGATGCAGCAACAAAAGCAGTTGAAAAAGCAGAATTTGAAAAAATTCAAGCAAATGTAGATGTAGCACAATTATTAGTTAATAAAGTAACTGATGCTAAAACTAAAGAAGCATTACAAAATCGTTTAGACAGAGTTCAAGAAACGATAAATGCAGTTAAAGAATTAACAGAACTATTAAAAACAAAATATGATAAAGAAAAATACACAACAAATAGTTATAATAATTATGAACAAGCAGTAGCAAAAGTACTTGATGAAAATGGTAATGTAATAGTATCAAATTTAACAGCAGGAGAAATTATAGCACTTACTAATGATATTAGAAATGCAATAAATAATTTAGAATTACTAAAATTATTATCAATTTCACTATCTAGTACTGGTAAAGAATATGTTCGAAATGAAGTACAAGAAAATATCGTTGTAACAGCAATTTACAATGATACACTTAGAAATAAAGTACTTGCAATAAATCCAAATGAAAAATTTAATTCATCTGTAGTAACAAAAACACCACTTGTATTAACTTATACATTTGAAGGAGTTACAGCTACTTATACTTATACAGTTGTACGTAATAGCAGCGATCAAGAACTAGTTTCTTTATACGCAGGATTAGATAAAAAAGAATATTATCGTGGAGAAACAGAATATACATTAACAGTAACTTCATACGATAAAGACCAAACAGAAAACGTAGTAACTGATTATGTATTATTAAATGAATTTGATACATCAACTGTTGGACCTCATTATTTAAAAGTGTCTTATACAAAAAATGGTAAAACTGTAACAGTTAATGCACATTATGTAGTAAAAAGATCTTTCGAAGATCAACAATTAAAAAGTTTAGATGTATTTATGCCTACATATACATTCCCATTTAATTCAGAAATAGGAGTATATTCTGTATTCGTAACTGAAGGTGATGGCACAAGATATGAAGTAACTAAAGATGCTGTAATAACTAACTTCTATACAACTGAAGAAGGTAAAAGAATAATGACAGTAAGTTATACAAATGCATCAGGTAAAACTATTAAAAAAGATATTGAATATACTGTTTTACCTCCAAAATCATTAGCAAAACTTATTGGATTACAAGTAACTTTAGCAAAAAGAACTTTTGGTTTAAATGAAGAATTAGGAACATACAAAGTTATAGCAACTTATTCTGATAAAACTACAAAAGATGTTACAAGTTTAGTAAAAGTAGACGGATTTGATACAACAACTTTAGGAAAAAAAGTAATGAAATTCGTTTATTATAAATCATCTTCTGAAAAAGGAGAAGCTTATAAAAACTATGAAGTAATAAGAAGTGAAGAAGGACAAAAGTTAGATAGAATTGAAGCAACTTTTGGTGATAAATCTGTCTTCTTTAAAGGTGAATCACTAAGTAATTTAGTTGTAACAGCATATGATAAAGATGGAACTAAACACGAAGTAAAAGATAATTTTACAACAAATTTTGATTCAACTACAGCAGGAGAAAAAATATTAACAGTTACTTATAATGGAATAACTACAACTCTAAAATATACAGTATTAGAAAATCCATTAGATTTAATTCAAAATATTGATTTCTCATTAAATGAAGGATTTTATAAGGGCCTTGGTTATAGCTATTATTTAGTAGTAAAAAATATGGATAGTAATGTAAAAATAAATTCAATAACAGCATATGATAACGGAATAAATGATATACAAAATAATGTAGAATTTACTATAGATGAAAATGGTTATAGATTAAACAGTGAAGACTTTCATAATATTATTTATAATAATACAACAGTAAGTAATCATTTTGTAACTATAAAATATACAGTTTATGGTAAAACTTATACTGCACTTTATACAGAAGAATTTAACAAATTATATTTTTATCAATATGGGTAATTAAGATAATCAATAATTTTTATTAAGAATGATTTATTCATTCTTTTATTTTTTATAATATAATCACAAAAGTGATAAAAAGAAG
>JAVXUB010000108.1:0-2276 GCA_036642315.1 Bacilli bacterium | reverse complement strand
AAGTTTAAAATGATTAATGAAAGCGGGTTTTGGTTAATAAAAACAAACAATTTCCTGTCTATTAAAAAAAATTCATCAATACAAGTTAAAACTTCCAATCCACACTTTATATCCACACTACCTATTAAAATCCGCTTTCACATTTTTAATAGGTATGGTAAAATAGTTACTTAGGAAGTGGTATTATGAAGTTACCTGATTTGTGTGTAGCAAAAAATAGAACTAATAAAAATGTAGATTATATTAAAGCAGAATTTGATTATCCTGCTTTATTTAGTGGAAAGAAATACTTTCTTAGGACTTATGGGTGTCAAATGAATGTTCATGATTCTGAAGAAATAAGATTTTATTTAGAAGGTCTTGGATTTAGTGAAGTAAATACTCTTGAAGAATCTGATATAGTAGTACTTAATACTTGTGCGATAAGAGAAAATGCTAAAGAAAAAGTATTTGGGTATTTAGGAAGATGTAAACATTTAAAAAGTATAAAAAAAGATTTAATTATATGTGTTGCTGGTTGTTTAATGCAAGAACCTAGTGAAATTGAAGAAATAATGAAACATCACTCTTATATTGATATAGTTGTTGGTACTCATAATTTAAATGAGTTACCAGGTTTAATTGTAAATAAAACTAAAGATCAAGACATTGAAGTTTATTCTAATAGTGATAAAGTATATGAAAATATTCCTTATAAAAGAGATTCATCTATTAGTGCATGGATTAATATTGCATTTGGTTGTGATAAGTTTTGTACTTACTGTATAGTTCCTTATACTAGAGGAAAAGAAAGAAGTCGTAAACTTGAAGATATATTGAGTGAGGTAAAAAAACTTAAGAGTGAAGGATATAAAGAAATAACTTTACTTGGACAAAATGTTAATGCTTATGGAAATGATTTAGGGCTTGGATACGACTTTGCAACACTTCTTGAAAGTGTTGCAAAAGAAGGAATTGAAAGAGTAAGGTTTGTTACATCTCATCCATGGAATTTTACTGATGAAATGATTGATATAATAGCTAAATATGATAATATTATGCCTTATATTCATCTACCTATTCAGTCAGGTAGTGATTCTATTTTAAAAAAAATGAATCGTAGATATACAGTAGATGAATATAAGGAATTATTTGATAAAATTAAAAGTAAAGTAAAGAACGCTACTATTACAACTGATATAATTGTTGGATTTCCAAATGAAAGTGAACAAGATTTTCAAGATACTTTAGATATAGTAAACTATTGTAAATTTGATGGAGCATATACATTTATATATTCAAAAAGAGTAGGTACTATTGCTGCTAAAATGGAAGATAGTATAACACTCGTTACTAAACAAGAAAGGTTACAAGTACTTAATAAACTTGTTAATAGTTATTCACTTGCAAGTAATAAAAAATTATTAAATGAAACAGTAGATGTTTTAGTAATGGGGATTAGTGAAAAAGATAAAACTAAAGTATATGGATATACTGATACTATGAAACTTGTAAATATTGAAGGAGATAAAACTTTAATAGGAAGTATAGTAAAAGTAACTATAGTGGATGCTAAAAGTTTTAGTTTAGACGGTAAAATAAAAATAAAATAAGTTTAAATGCTTATTTTATTTTTATGTTATATAGTCTTTGGATTCTATCTTTAGTTTTAAATGTATCTATAGTACCTAAGTAAGTAAAATTAAATTTTTCATAAAAGTTAGTGTGTGTTGTGTATAAATAAAGTTCTTTTAAATTACTTTTTAAAGCATTATTATAAACACTATTTAGTAAGACTTTACTATAACCTTTACCTCTAAAAGTGGGATCTATAAATACATTTGATAACCATGGATAAAGATCAGGCCTTATATCTAAATCATCATATAAGAACTGATACATACCTATAAGTGTGTTATTCTCTAACATAATATATGTTTTAGGTAAATCATTTTTATTAATAGTATGTTCTAACATACATTTAATAGATTCTTTAGTATAGTTTTCATCTATTCCCCACCAGTTATATAACCAGTTAGTTAATGTATCAATATAAATAAAATCATCCGTTGTTAATTCTTTAATTTCTAATTTCAAATTTATTCTTCTTTCTAATAATATTTTAAAATAAAAAATAAAAAAAATCTATAAATTCTTTTTATTTTTGTAAATTTTCTGTTAAAGAAATTAAAAACTCGAACTAATGAAATATAAATTCATTAGTTCGAGTAAAGTATCAATATGGTAGCGACGGGGAGATTTGAACTCTCGACCTGCCGGGTATGAACCGGATGCTC
>JAVXUB010000107.1:0-2295 GCA_036642315.1 Bacilli bacterium | reverse complement strand
TTAAATTTACAGTACTATCAGCTAAAGTTTTTCCTAGTGTTACTAAATTTAATATCAAAACATCTTCATGAGTTTCTATTTTTAATAATTTTAAAGTTTCCTCATCTAGTTCTATTTCATAATCTTTTTTTATGTTAAAAGGAGATATTGCTATAAATCCTATGTTTTCTTCTTCTGTTGAAATTATTGTTTTAAAACCCGTATTACCTTCAACTTCACTTAGATTAAATTTTTTATAATCTTCAAATCCAGGAAGTCCTTTTTCAAATATTATTTCCATATTACCCTCCAAACTATCTTAAGTAGTCCATTATACTAGGTTGTATTAATTTTGCTCCAACTTGAATAGATGCATTATAAATCATTTCTGCTGATTTTAACTCTATAAATTTATTTACATGGTTAACATCTTGTTCTAATGACAATACACCTTTCATATTTAATATATTTTCATCATTAAAATCTTTTATTTTTTCTGCTGTATTTACTCTAACCCCAAAAGTAGTTCTAATATCTACACTGTGATTAAATAAACCATCCATATCATCTTTAACATTTCCTAATAATTCTTTTTTATTATCTTCAACATTAACTCCATTAGACACATCATTCATTAACTTAGATATATTATTTATTGCATCTAGGTAATTTTTACCATCATTATTAAATATTTCTTTGGCAGAAATATTGTAATCGACAGTTATACCATCTGATATATCAGCTTTCAAATCTTTATCATTTACAGCTGGGTTTAATTTTAATGTTACAACACCATCTTTTTCTTCTATTAGTATAGGTTTTTCATCTACTGCTGTTCCAGCAAACATTTGTCTCCCACCATGAGTAGTGTTTAATGACTCTCCAAGTTCTTTAATTTTCTCATTAAGTTCTGCATGTATAGCTTTCATTTCATTGTCTGAGTAAGTCCCGTTCCCTACTTTTAATAAATCTGTTTTTATTTCTCCAAGTATGTTTCCTACTTCTTCTAAAGTTGAATCTGTATTATTCATCCATCCAACTGTCTCATCTATATTTTGATTATATTTTTCTGTATATTTTATCTCATTGTTTAAATTCATTATTTTTACAGCTTTTTGTGGATCATCTGATATTCTATTGATTTGCTTTCCTGTATCCAGTTGTTTATTTAAAGTATCCATTCTTTGTAAACTTTGTTGTGTATCATATACATGACTTGTCATCATTGAAGAATTTGTTATTCTCATATTACCCTCCTAATTTATCTCATTAATCCATTTATTACAACATCTAGTAATGAGTCTATTGTTGATACTACTTTAGCGCTTGCATTATATGCATGTTGATATTGAACTAAGTTTATCATTTCTTCATCTAAAGATACCCCTGAAACATTTAGTCTAGATTTATTTATTTCATTTAATGTTTTACTTTGATTTTTTTCATTTCTTCTAATTTCTTGAGTTTCATTTCCAAGTCTTTGGATTATATTATTATAAGCATTGTTTATAGTTGTATTTTCTCCACCAATACTTACCTTTTCATCTTTTAGCTTGTACATTTTTTCAGCTGTTTCAGCTGTTATTTCAAAGTCTGTAGTTTTATTTACTATATCATCTTTAACTTTTAATATAGGATTTGTTCCACTTTCAAATATATCTGTTCCTAATGTATCATTTACACTCTTTGCTATACCTTCAGATAGCTCTTTTAAATCTTTTTTATAAGTTTTTATTTTTTCTATCATATCTAGAGAACCTTTTATTTCTCCAGATATACCAGGTATAGCTTTAAGCTCTTCTTGTGTTATTGGTTGTCCACTTTCTATTTTGTCCTTTAAAATTTTTTGAACATTTTCATCTTGTGTATTCATCTTAAAACTTAAATCATCTAATATCTTATCTCTTTCATCCATTAAGTCATTAGGACTTTTCCCACTACCTTGAACTATTTTTATATTTTTTTCAAGATTTTTTAATTGTTTTAACATCCCGTTTATTTCTTCTATATTTTCATTTAATTTCTTTTGTGCATCTCCACCTAAGTTATCTAGCTTTTTATATACATTACTTATATTATTGGCTAAATACTCACTATTTTGTATAACTATATCCTTAGCTCCCTTGTCACTAGGATTTTTCGAAAGCTCATGCCAACTTGTAAAGAAATTATTTATAGATGATGATATTCCTGTTTCTGATGGTTCATTGAATATATTTTCCATAGTAGTGTAGTGGTCATACTTAACTCCTATTTCACCATATGTATGACTTTCATTTCTATATTGGAAATCATAAAAAGAATTTCTTATTCTAA
>JAVXUB010000106.1:0-2302 GCA_036642315.1 Bacilli bacterium | reverse complement strand
AAAGTAAGAATAGTAATAAATCACACCAGGCATTATAGAAAGCTTAGAAAATTGACACAAAAAGATGTAGCTGAAAGAATTGATGTTACGCCACAGAGATTTGCAAACATTGAAACAAATAAAAATATAACTAACATAATACGTGTAATGGCTATTGCTAAAGTGCTAAAAGTCAAAGTTGATGATTTATATAAGCAAGAGTTTATAACAAAAGAAGAATATAACAGGTTAAGAGTTATGGATAGGGATATAGAACTGTGTAAGGAGTTAGAAGAAACTCACAACAAACTAGATATGCTTTATGAAATAGAAGATAAGAGTGATGAAGTTCTTAAAGAAATACAGCAGCTTAATAAAATAATTAGAAAAAAATCAATATTTAGATATGGTAATGTATTAGAATTTGAAGAATGGGGAAAAATATTAAATGATAAAAAACATAATTTAATATAAGAAAAAAGAGAGTGCTTTAGTGAATAAATTCCAAGGCACTCTCTTATTATCATTATTCTAGGTGGTTTTATTAAATATCGTTGATTTTTTGGTAAAATAACTATACAACAAGAGGCTTATTTTATATATTTTTTATCGATAAATTCTATGTTCAAAATATGTAGTAATATTACTTGAAAGAAAATTTAGCGCAAATAGTGTTAACTTATAATACTTGAACTGCTGCGCTATTTGTGGATAATATACACAAAAGACCTACTTTAAGTTAAGGGTTCTTACTCATCTTTGGGTAAATGCTGCTATTTTAATAAAGGCGAACACGTTGAAACTAATGTGGCCGCCTTTATTAATTATATTTAGCTATTCTCGTAATACCCATACTTGAGTAAGAACCTAGTTAAGAATGTAGGTCTTTTGTATTTGATTAAAAATCAGCATCATTTAATAAAATAGCCTTATTCTATAATGTCAGTGTATGTTATATAATGTTTTAGTTTAACACTAGATTCTAATACACTTGGCAAAATCCTGTTAAGAGTATCAATGGCTATATGAGATATCTCTTTTGGGGAAGTTATATATATACTGTCATTAGTAACATCAGATATATACAATTTCAACTTATTTTTACTATTGAAATCTTCAAGAGTTTCAAACACCTTCATTATGGCTGTTTTGATTACTTTTCTTTCTACTTCTAAAATCCTAGTATTTAAAGGTGAACAATGTTTATGTTCAATTAATTTAACTTCATGACTTTTATAAGTAGTGCTGTTGTAATTATTAATAGAATTCATAAGAGCAGGCAGATATGTATTTAATATATCTATATACTCTTGAATTTCAGATAATGATAACACTGTCTCCTTTTGCAAGTATAAAAAGTTATTAATATCAGTCGTTACATCAGTGTTAACACAAGCCTGTAATACGAATAACATACATTCAACTGTTTGCTCCTCAAAATCAAGATTAAGTGAGTTGATATAATTCTTTAAAAAAACATCATCAGGTCCTTCAATTTGATATTCCTTCAATTTCAATATACTTAGAAGAGAGTTTAAGTATAAACCAGTAAAACTACCTTTTATTGTAGTAGCGTTAGTTTCTACCAGGTAATTTACTGGCGTGAAAGTTTCTAACTGTCCACTGGAGCTATAGCTTTTAATGATAGACATATCTTTTTTTGCCTCTAATGCTTGGATATCTCTAGATATATTGTAAAGTTGAATATAGTCTTTATTTCCAAGGCTGTTATGTAAAGAAATTATATTGTCTGTATTGTCATTTATGTAAGATATTAAACTTTTTTTATCTACAATAAAGTTACTTGGTAAGTTTAAAACTTTAACTAGTTTCTTTTGTCTGCATCTCTTTTGAATCAATATTTCATCAGTTGAAAATGACGAACCCTTTAAATCAGCTCTATACATAGCTAAATAAACATTTCTTTCTAAGTTGAAATAAGTTGAATAATTATGGGTAGTTATGATGTTAAACAGTTTTCTATAAATCTTAGTTAAAGCTCTATAACAGTTTAGTTCCGTTGGATCAAATTCATCTTTAGCAAATAAACCTACTAAATCAGAAATATCTTTAGTTTCCTTACCGAATAATATTTTGACAACTAAGTCTAGAGGCATAGTAACTTCATCACAGTATTGGTAAGAAACCTTAGTAGGCTTATTACTATCTTTTACTATCTGAATAACTCTTTTATCAATGCAATTAAAACATATACCGGCTGATGTAATGTATTGATAGCCTTCATCTATTTCCTTAACAGCTAAAAATCTTCCACCCATTAATTTATAGTGATAGTCTGTGAAATTATCATAATTAATATCTA
>JAVXUB010000105.1:0-2312 GCA_036642315.1 Bacilli bacterium | reverse complement strand
CTTTTCTCATAGTTTTAAGATTCCCTAAAATTAACATAATACAGCTTATGCGAAAGGCCCTATTCATGGGCCTTTTAATCATCTGCTTAACATGTCTTATACGAAGTCAAAAACGAGGATTTATAGTCCGCCGTTTCGTGTAAGTCTCATTATATTAAATAGAATATTTAATTTTCAATATTCAAACCATGTTTTGCCAAATTTAGATATTCATATGGGGCATCTTCTGCTGGATAACGTAAATTTTTCACACCATAAATTTGTGCAATATTCCATACAATACTTTCACCAGCAGGCAATAAGTTTGGCTGAATTTTATAAATAGTATCTTGATAAGCAGTATCACTATCAATAAATTCCCAACTTTCTGTCTTGAAGGAATAAATTATGTCTTCTAACCAAGCTGCATTAATCGCTCTAACATGAAGTAAAAGTACATGCTTTGGGGAGCGTCCTAATGTTTGTACCGCTAAATCATCATAATATTTCGCTCGATCAAGTAAATGGAAAATATAAGCTTGTTTTAATTTATCCAAGCTTGCTTGATCTTTTTGTTGCTGATATTTCAAAAACAATTGGTTGTAATACCAATCACTAGCATCGATGCTGACAGCACCAGATTGATAGTTATGGGTACTAAGCCATTTTCGTACACCATCCCTTTTTTCTAGAGTATTTCCCTCTTTAAGAAATGGAAAACGGTAACGTGGTACAAATCCTTCTATTGAAGAAAACACTTGATGACCTTGTTGCATATCTTGTAAATAATGAGATAGCTTTACTTCATTTTTATTCAGATTTATATGTAAGTTTCCATGATTACCAATACGATGTCCTTGTTTCCCCCAATTAGAAATAATATTCAATCCTTCTGTTCCTCCAATTTTACTTATACTTGGATAAACGATTGCATGAATTTTATTTTCTTTTAAGGTACTTAAAATATCCTCATTAATTTGTTGAGCTTCTGAATTAATTGAGGGATCTAAACCATCATCGAAACTTAATGCTACGCTTTTTGCGATAGCTACATTAGATAAACCTAAGCAAAAACTTAAGATAATTTTTTTAAGCATAAAGTGACTCTATTATTTGAAATTACTTACGATGAATCAGTAGCCTAACATTTTATTTTATAGTTAAACTTTTCTAAAATTAACATAATACATATTATGATAAAGTAAAAAGGCGCTTCTTCGAAGGGAGTTCATAATTTGAGTACATAGAAGATATCCTTATTTTTAATTATTATCTGTAAAACATTCAAAGTATAAAAATTATGATCACAAAACAATTCAAAATCGTAAATGCAATAATCGCTGTGCTGGCTATAGCAGCTTTCATTTATTTTCAGTATTCCATGAAAACTGATGAGCTTGGTGGTTATAAACAGGGCACAGAGCAATATAACGGTTATCGATATGCTCAAGACAATAGCTTGAAGTCGGCAGATCAGTGTAATGATGATGCTGAAGTTAATGCTAATAAAGATTTTTTAGAAGGCTGTAAAACTTACTTTGAGCATCAAGAAGAAGCTCTTAAGTAAATGTGGTGTGGCAGAAAAATAAAGCTGTGCATTCTGCTATCACAATACACAGCAAATTCAATTTAAAAAAAGTGTATGTCACTGTTTGTATGTAATATATGAATTAAAGTCCTGATTGAGAGTTTTAGAATATGAGGAATTTTAACAGTCATTAATTAAAGTAATTACTTTAATGGAGTTATAAAAATGTAATAGACTGCATGCCTCGAGTATTCGTAATACACTAATATATGAAATTGTCTAGAATTATTGAAAAAAGACTTAAGCTAAACTTAAGAAAGTTAATACTTTTTCTAGCAATTTTTTCTGTATCTATTCTATTTTTCATTTCCTTAGCTATTAGTTATCAAATAGTAAAAAGGCAACTCATCAATAACTCATTAGACTTAAACGCGGAATATGCAAATAAAATTGCAATAAGTACAGACAATCATTTTAAAAATATTCTGATCGAGCTGAATTATAGTGCAAAAATTTTAGAAAAAAAAATTGATAATGATGAGGTTAGAGAAGAAGAAGTACAGAGATTAAAAATGCAATCTAATTATTATACTAGTGTAGTAATTGGAGATGCTGATGGACGATTGATAAATTACTCACCTAACATACTTAATATTAATAAAAACAAAGTACAATCAACTCTGGGAATTATTAATTCTATAAAAAGTAAAAAAGTTTATATATCTAACCCCTACCTATCTAGCAAAAATAATATGATTATTTTTATTTCTCATCCTATTTTTGATAAAAATAATAAATATAGAGG
>JAVXUB010000104.1:0-2420 GCA_036642315.1 Bacilli bacterium | reverse complement strand
GATTGATAATTACTTTTTTTAAGTATGGTTAATTTCTACATCATAATCATATTGCAAAAAAAGTAGTAATATCATAATACAGTACTATGGTTTGTAAGTAGTATAGAACCTTAGTATAAAATTAAAATATACTACTAAATAAAGGTAGTGTAAAATAGATTATGAAAAAATGAAAGTAAAAAAGAGCTACCAAAAGTAAAATAGAACATTGAAAAATTATATATTATTTGGGAAAAAGATAAAACATGACATGGAAAGACCTTAGAAAAAATGGCGTTTTTAAGAATGTTCAACCATAAAAATTCCACATTCAATTAGATGTAACCATTTAAGTGGCATACTAGAAGTAGATTGAATTTTATCAACATGTACGGGTACAGCATAATTTAGAGCTTTGTTAGGACGTAAAAAGTTAAAACAAGCAGTAAATAAAATTGCATCAACAGTAGCACCGTGAATAGAACCATAACCACAAGTAGGTTTGTAGATTTCTTTGAAAGTTCTGTTAAGTCTTTCAATAATCTGCTTTAAGGGTCTAAACACAGTAGAAGTGACATCTCTGTTGTATAAGCCAATAACTTGTTTTAAAGTGAAATCAATACCATTAGTCTTAAATATCAAGTGAGCAACATTGTAAATAGGGTTACCGTCAGTTACAACTAAAATATTTTTAGTAAAATCAATAATTTTAGAAAACATATTATTTAAAGCAATAGTGGCAGATTCTGTATTTCTTTTTTCAAAGACATCATAAGAAAGAATAATCTTTTTAATAGAATCAAAAAAGAAAATAAGATAATGCCATTTACCTTTAACTTTAACGTAAGTTTCATCACCACAATAAGATCCAGATGTATCATATTTAAAATTATCAATGAAGTATTTAGCGATAGGTGCAACGATATTGCAATAAGTAATTATAGTAGTATGAGAAATTTTAACATTATGGACATCATACATTAAGCTTGCTATTTTTCTAGCTGGAAGACCATAATTAATGCGATAAGTTAGGATTAACCCTAAAGTCATATAGGAGCATCTAATTTTAGATAGTTCAACAATAGGCTTGTTAGTTTGAGAATCATATAAAGTAGGAAATTCAAATTTAGGTAATCTAAAGTGATAATGTAGTGAAAATCTACTAGGCTCTTTTTTGTATAATTCAAGGTCTTTTTTAGATAAGGCATTTAAATTATCAGTATAGCATTTACAGGAGTCATTGTAGCATTTGTATACAACAAATTCACTGCGATCGTGAAGAATAGCTAATTTAGAATTACAATGAGGACAAAAATAATCCTTATCTAAATGTTGTTTTGTAGCACTTTTAAAAGTATTAGAACATATTTTGCAAAGATACTGACCTTTACCACCATTATTATCATAAATATATTGGTATGGAGCATTGCAAAAAGGACATGTAACATTTTTAGATATAGGCTTAGAAGAATTAACTTTTTTAAGAGTTTTACCATGTAAAGTAAAATATTCATCAAGAAAAATATGATAATCTTTAATTATATTATTTTTTATGATAGGAACACCTTCAAATGCTTTAAACTTAGCATAAGGTTTGTCTATACATTTGTTTTTACGAGGTAATAATTGATAAAATTTTCGCTTGATGAAAAACCATTTTAATTTAAAAATAATATATAATATTAGAAAAATAATAATAAATAGCAGTAATGCTATGATAAAATTTTGCATGATAATCGTTCCTTTCTTTTTGTTGTTGTAAGTTTTGTTTTGTGATTAAATTATACAACTAAAAGATAGAGAAATCAATCTAAAAAATGGGGGGAACGATATCATAATATATAAAATAACTAAGATTTGTAGGTAGTGTGGAATTTTAGTTTACTATAAAAGTACAAAACTTTTACACTACGTAGATAATAAGGGGGAAATTTATGAAAGTAGAATATAATGTTAAAGGGTTAAAACTAAATACTTTACCTATAAAAGAAAGTATAAGTACTTGGATAGAACATGATATATTAATTCCAGATACAAAACCAGATGCAATGAAAATAATAAATATATCAGTATATCCATATGTAAATGATTATGAAGTAAGTGATAATAAGATTACATTAAATGGAAAATTAAACTATTATGTCATTTACAAAACAAATGAAACTAATATGGGAACAAGAGGACTTTTTGTTTCACTTCCTTACTCACAAAATTTAATTATAAAAGGTATTAAAAAAAATGATAACTTAAAGATTACGCCTGTTGTTAAAAATGTTATATATTCATTACCAAATGAAAGAAAAATACTTGCTAAAACTGAAGTTGTTTTTAAAATAAGAAGTAGTAGAAATGAAGATGTAGAGCTTTTACAAAATTTTAAAGATGTTCCTGATATGCAAATTAAAAATATTGATACTGTTTTAGATAATGTTATTGCTTAT
>JAVXUB010000103.1:0-2428 GCA_036642315.1 Bacilli bacterium | reverse complement strand
TAATAGCAGAAGATACAAAAGATAAAATGAAAAATAAAGAAACTAGAGATATTTCCATAACAACAATCTTAAAAGTTGATAATAAAAATTATCAAGTTAGATGGATTGAAACGGGATATGATGAAAGAGGAAATATAGTTGAAAAAATAAAAAAATCAGGAATTTATACAATAGAAATAATTCAATCTAATTCAGAAGAAAAACTATTGATAAATCCAGTAGGAATCACAATAACAGATTATAGTTTTAACAATGAAATGTAGAGGTGAAAAAATTGAAAAAAATAGCAATATTAATGACAGTTTTGTCAAGTATGGCATTAGGAGCAGTTGAGTTACAGTATGAAGATTTTTCTTATCAAGAACCAGTTATAAAAACGGGATTAAAGGAAGCAAAGCAAAATGTTAAAACAACATTTGTTTACAACGAAAATGATATGTATAGAGTTTATGCAAGAACAGGATTTTTAACAACAATTTACTTAAATTCAGATGAAGAAGTTATTTACTTAGCAGGTGGAGATACAGCAAGATGGGCGATTGATGAAGGAGTAACAGGTTCAAAACAAGGAGAAAGAAAAGCCATTGTTTTAAAACCGTTTTATCCAGGAATAAAAACAAATTTAGTCGTAAATACAAATAAGAGAAGTTACAACTTTTTTTTACAAAGTGCTAATGAATGGTATAACCCAGTTGTAGAGTTTGTTTATCCACAAGAAGCTAAAATTGCAAAAATGATTAAAGCAAATAATGAAGAAACAACAAGTTTAGTTAATTTGAATAATTTGAATAATAAATATGAATGGAATAATAAAAAATATAATTGGAGTCCTCAACAGGTATTTGATGATGGACAAAAAACTTATATAGTTATGAAACCTGAAATGAGTACAGGAGAAGCACCAGCTCTTTTTATAAAAGATGACCAAACAGGAAAAGTAGTTTTAGTTAGATATAGAGTGAAAAATAATTATTATATAGTTGATAGATTATTTGAACAAGCAGTATTGAAATTAGGAAAAAGAGAAGTTGTTATAAAAAAAGATGGAAGTTTTATAAAAAACGAGAAAGATTATTACCCAATTAGGATGTGATATTTATGTATGAAAATGAAGAATCTAAACAAGAAGAAATAAATAACAATGATATTGAAATTAAAGAGGAATCTAAAGAAAAAATAAATAACGAAAACATTGAAATTAAGGAAGAATCTAAAGAGCAAGAAAATGAAAAAAAGGAAAGACTTTATAAAGGAACACATATCAAAAAAAAATATTTGATATTTCCTATTGTGTGTTTAGTTGGTGTATTGATTTACAATATATTTAAAACACCTTCAACTAATACTAAACCAATAGAAGAACCTAAAAAAGAAGCGAAAGAACAAAAACAATTAAATTTAGAATTAGAAACAGATTATTCTAAAATGATAGTTACAGATCGTGGAGTTGAAGCAGAAAATAATCAAGATAAAATAGATAATTCAATTCAACAAAATAATGTTATAGAAAATAAAAAAGTTATACAAACAAGTAAGAGAGAATTAAGTGAAGAAGAAAGAGAAGCATTAAGGAAAATTAGAGAAGAAGCAAATAATGCAAAGAGAAGCTCTATTTCTTTTCCAGTAAATCAAAATCAGAGAGAAAATAGAGTCGCTCAAAATGACACAAATAGAAATTATACTGATTATGATTTAAATAGACAAGGTTCAAAAAAAAGTTTTTTAAATAATGAACCAACATATTCAAATTATATAAGTTCAAAATTAGAAGGAAGTATATCGCCGTTTGAAGTAAAAGCAGGAGATTTTATACCTGCAATAGTTATAACAGCTATGGATAGTGATTTACCTTCAAAAGTAATAACAGCTCAAGTAAGAGAGAATGTATTTGATACTGTAACAGGAAACTATTTATTAATTCCACAAGGAACTAGAATAACAGGAACATATGATTCAAATGTTACTTGGGGACAAAATAGATTGTTAGTCATTTGGCAAAGAATGATATTTCCAAATGGAATGAGTATAAATTTAGATAATATGCAAGGAGTAGATTTAACAGGACAGGCAGGATTAACTGGAAAAGTTAATAATCATTTTGCAACTTTAATGAAGGGTGTTTTATTATCTTCAGCTATGGGAGCGACAGCAGCTATCGTAACACAAGATAACAGCAATAATGATGATTGGAAGTATGCAGCAGGACAAGGAGCAGGACAAACAATTGTAAAAGTTGGAGATAAATTTGCAGATAAAGCATTAGATCGTCAGCCAACAATTCAAATAAAACAAGGGGATAGATTTAACATTATGGTTCATAGTGATTTAATTCTAAAACCATATAAATAATCTGAAGAATCAAACTGAAAAAGTAATAGATTTTAAATTACTTTTGAAGGCGATAGTTAGTCGGAAACGACTAAAAAAA
>JAVXUB010000102.1:0-2443 GCA_036642315.1 Bacilli bacterium | reverse complement strand
GGTTTTTCATTACTTTCTACTTTTACTCCATCATATAAAGTATCTTCACTTACACCTTCCATAACAATATCATTATTAGATCCAGAATTCTTTTCAATTTCTTCTAATATTTCATCTTCTAACACAATAACACATCCTTCTTTTTATTTTTTTTACATTACATGATTAATAGTTTTTTCAAGTATCTTTTTTACATCTCTTTCATTAAAAGGTTTTAGTAACATATCAACGATTGGATACTTAAATGCTTTATTAATTGATTCTTTATCATCCACTCCAGTAATAATTGATACTGGAAACTTTTTAAATAAATTTTTATCTAAGAAGTAATCAAGCACTTGAAAGCCATCTACATTAGGCATATTTAAATCAAGTAATATAGCTTTTATTCTACTTCTTTCATCTTCATTATTTAATATATCAAGTGCTTCTTTTCCATCATTTGCAATTAAAACTTCAAAGTCCTCTTTAAATATCTTTTCTACAAAGTTTCTTATAATGGTAGAGTCATCTACTACAAGTATTGCTTTTTCAGGCTTTTCAACCACTACATTTTTAAGTGATGCTTCTTCATAACTTCTACCCATATATTTTTTAACTAAATTAATAACTCTTTTAGTTTCAATCTCTAAAGCATCAAAATTATCAGTTACAAAATATATATTATTAGCTTTACTTTCAAGCTCATGCTTATAAGCTATCTCAGCAAGCTTTTCAAAGCCAAAATACCGAGCATCACTTTTAAGTGAATGCACTAAAATAGCATAATTAGCCATATCTCCAATTTCTTTATAGTTTTTAATATTTTTAAACTTACCATCCACTTCTTGTAAAAATACTTCAAGTGTTTGGTCATATGTTTCCATATCCCCAAAAAGCTCTAAGCTTTTTTTAACATTTACTCCATTTTCTAATAAAACATTGACATCTTTCATATACAAAATCTCCTTCTAAAACTAATCTACTAAATATTTATTTATAATCTTATTTAATTCAACCTTATCTATTGGTTTAGCTAAATAATCATTAAAACCATCATTTAAATATTTTTCTTTCATACCAGTTAAAGCATTTGCAGTAAGTGCAACAGTTGGAGTATTAAATCCATCTATATTTTTAAGTTTTTTTAAAGTTTCAACCCCACTTAATTTAGGCATCATATCATCAAGTAAAATCAAATCATACATTTTACCTTCTTTTATTAAATCAATACATAAATATCCACTACTAACAGACTCAGTAGTAATACTATAAGCATCAAGTAACCTTTCAGCAACTTTTAAATTAATTAAGTTATCATCTACTAATAATACAATTTTATTTTTAACTTTTACAGTCTCTAACTTCTTAGTTTCATATTCTAAATTTTTAGAAGGATTCTTCACAATTTTTTGATCAAGTGCTACTGTAAATTTAGATCCTTTTCCATAAACACTTTGAACCACTATTTTTCCATGCATTAAATCCACTAATTTTTTTGTTATAGCAAGTCCAAGTCCAGTTCCTTCAATAGTAATATTATCATTTAAATCAAGTCTTTCAAATTTATTAAATAATTTATCAATATTTCCTTCTTTTATACCAATTCCAGAATCTTCTACAGATATAATTAATCTTACAACATTATCTTTCATTACAGAACTAATTGTAAAATCAATAAAACCTTCTTTAGTATACTTTACGGCATTAGTTAATATATTAACACATATTTGTTTTACTCTTGAATAATCTCCATATAATACAGGAGGAATAGATTCATCTATATGAGTTCTAAACTCAAGTGGTTTATCTCCAAGCCTTCCTTTAGTTAAAATAATTAAATCATTTACAATCTTTTTAAAACTATATTCTGTATTAATTATTTCTAACTTATTTGCCTCAATCTTTGAAATATCCAAAATTCCATTAACAATTTCTAAAAGGTTATCACTTGCCATAATAATATCTTTTATCTCATCTTTTGCACTATCATTTACACTTTTATCATCAAGTAATAAATTACTAAACCCAACTATTGCATTAAGTGGAGTTCTTATTTCATGACTCATATTAGATAAAAAGTCTGTTTTAGCAGCGTTTGCTTTAACAGCAGTATCGTTTGCCATATTAAGCTCTTCAATCATTTTAACATCAGGATTCTCAATAGTAAAAAACATAAGATAAGTAACAAATGTTTCAAGAGAAGTTAACAAAAGTAATTCAGGATTACTTTTTTGTATTGCCATAACAAATATTCCAAAGAAAATAAGAGATATTAAAGGTAAATACTTCTTTTGTTTTAAGTTCTTAACATTTATTAGTAAACATAAAATACAAATAATAATACACAAAAATGATGCTATATATATTACATTACAACTTGGTCCATATGAATATATTCTTCCATTACTATTTTCAAAATATATTGGTAGTATTAATGATAATACAAAAAATATAGAATGAA
>JAVXUB010000101.1:0-2446 GCA_036642315.1 Bacilli bacterium | reverse complement strand
TAGAGATAACACTTCTTTAATCCTTTTTATAAATGTAACTAATGAAGAGATATTACTAAATAGAATTTTAAAAGTTTTAAAAGATTCATTAACTGCGTTTCTTATCGTTTACTTTATTATTATAACTATATTTATTTTAGGCTTAAAAAGAATTGTAAAAAAACCATTAATACTTCTAAATAATGCTTTAATAAAATTTAAAAATGGTAATAAAAATGAAAAAATAAATTATAAAGGTCCAAAAGAATTTGTAAAAATATGTGATAATTTCAATGATATGGCAGAAAAATTAAGAATGAGTGATAAATTAAATAAAGAACTTGAAGATCAAAAACAAAAAATAATTACTGATGTATCACATGATTTAAAGACTCCAATTACAGTTATTCAAGGTTATTCAAGAGCAATAATTGATGGAGTAGTGCCACCAAATGAAATAAATACTTATTTAGAAACAATTTATCAAAAATCAAATACCTTATCTGATATGATTAATACACTTTATGAATATAGTAAATCAATTCATCCAGATTATATCTTAAATTTAGAAGAAATAGATATTTGTACATATCTTCGTGATATACTCGCTACTATATATAATGAATTATTAATAAATAGTGTTAAGCTAGAAGTAGATATTCCTGAAAAAGTTATTTTAGTAGAAATTGATAAATTAGAAATGAAAAGAGTAATTGATAATTTAGTATTCAATGCAAGTAAACATAATGAAAAAGGAATTACTATATATTGTAGTGTTAGAAAAGAAGAAAACAATGTAATAATTTTAATTGCTGATAATGGAAAAGGAATCCCTAAAGGAATGTATGAGTCTATATTTAATCCATTTGTTGTAGAAGATATTGCAAGAGGGTCAAATTCATCAGGTTTAGGTTTATCCATATCAAAAAATATTATAGAAAAACATCATGGTGAAATTAAATTAATAGAAAATAAAATGTATAAAACAACTTTTGAAATCAAATTACCAATTAAAAACAAAAAAGTATAAAATGTAATAAAAATCATATAATTGTTTTGAAAGAGGGTAATATTAATGGAAATTCTAAAAGTTTCATCAAAATCTAATCCAAGTAAAGTAGCCGGAGCTATTGCAAATATTTATCGAGAAAAAGGTATTGTAGAACTTCAAACAGTAGGGGCAGGTTCACTGAATCAAGCAATTAAAGCTATAGCAATTTGTCGAGGTTTTGTAGCACCAACTGGAGATAACTTAGTAGTAACACCAGCTTTTAATGATATTTTAATTAATGGTGAACAAAAAACTGCATTAAAGTTAATTGTTCAAAATAAATAAAAAATGATTGCATTTTTATAAATTAAGATATATACTTAATTAGTAATCATTACTATTTATGAAGTGAGGTGTTTTTTGAAAAATACGAAGCAAAGAGATGTCATATTAGATATTGTTAATAATAGTTGTAACCATTTAACAGCATATCAAATATATGAAGAATCAAAAAAAGAACTTCCAAATATCAGTCTTGGAACAGTCTATCGAAATCTTAATTTATTAGTTATTCAAAATAAAATAGTAAAAATAGTTATTGATGGAAAAAGTGATAGATTTGATAAATTAGGAAGTCATATCCATTTTATCTGTACCAATTGTGAAAAAATATATGATATTTATGGATTTTCAAGTAAAAAAATTAAAAACATTGATGGACATTTGGTAATGAATTGCGAAATTATATTAAAGGGTATTTGTAAAAAATGCCAGGAGAAGGAGTAATTATGGAATTAAAAGGAAGTAGAACTGAAGCTAATTTAATGGCTGCGTTCGCTGGTGAAAGCCAAGCAAGAAACAAGTATACTTATTATGCATCAAAAGCAAAAAAGGATGGTTATGAACAAATAGGAGCAATCTTTGAAGAAACTGCAAACAATGAAAAAGAACATGCTAAATTATGGTTCAAAGAATTACATGGAGGATCTGTTCCATCAACTACTGATAATTTATTAGATGCTGCAAATGGTGAAAACTATGAATGGACTGATATGTATGCTGAATTTGCAAGAGTAGCTCGTGAAGAAGGATTTGATAGACTTGCTTTCATGTTTGAAGGAGTAGCTGCTATTGAAAAAACTCATGAAGACAGATACCGTAAAATGCTAAGTAATATCGAAGAAAAAATCGTATTTAGTAGAGACGGAGATGCTATTTGGGTATGTCGTAATTGTGGTCATATCGTTATAGGGTCTGATGCACCAATGGTTTGTCCAGTATGTGCACATCCACAAAGTTATTTTGAATTAAAAGCAACTAACTATTAATTTATCAAGAAAAAAAGTACTAACAATATTAAATGTTAATACTTTTTTTAATTACTTAAATATTTATGTTACATCAAGACAGATGCTAGAATTAAACCAAAAGCAATAGTAGCAATTACAATTAATAGAATACTAGTAAACCCTGCTA
>JAVXUB010000100.1:0-2466 GCA_036642315.1 Bacilli bacterium | reverse complement strand
TGGGGCGAGATAAGGGAATCGAACCCTTGCATAACAGAGCCACAATCTGCCGTGTTAACCACTTCACCAATTCCGCCATAAAGCATATTAAGAATAACAAAGTTTTCAACAAAAATCAAGGAAAATTAAGCATATTGTAAAAGAAAAGAAGAACAAAATTAATTATTCTTCTAAATATGAGTCTAAGGATTTTGTTCTATATCTTGGATCCATCATTTGACTTGTTGGGATAAATCCAGGTGATGCATTAATTACATCTGGTATTCTGTTAACTACATCTGCACAAGTAAGCTCTACTGTTGATGGTTTTTTTACAGTTACTGTAGTATTTGGTTCTCCAAAAATTGTCCATTCATTAGCATCAACTTCATCTTTATTATAAACTTTTCCAATACATTCAGCTTCTAAAATAATGCCTTCTTTTGTTTCTGCTGTAACTACTGCACTCATTCCAGTTGCATATCCAGACTTTATATCCATCTTTAAAGTTTCAGAATGTAAGTCAATTTTACTAGTCATTGGTATACATACTTGATTCATACTAGTAATTGTAAGACTTAATTTATCTGCAAGCCAACCTACTGCATTCCACATATAACTAGGTAAAAATTCACGATTATTTATTATTTCATTTCGTTTTTCACTAGTAATATTATCTGTACTAGCAACCTCTTTATCAAACTCACTAAGTGTAAGTCCTGCTCCATGAGCTTTAGCTAAAGCTATACCATAGTCTTCAACATTATATGAAGAACTTCCTTTTATCTTAGTAATGTTATGTGTACTTCCTGAAATAACTGAAATTAAATTACCCCAGAATATATCTTGATAACCACATCCTGTTATTGTACAATTATTTTCTTTGGCTAGTTTATCAATTTCTTTAAATAAATTTGGATTACTATTTTCACTAAAGAAAGCTTCTTCACAAGTAGTAATTACATTTACACCACATTTAGCACAAATTTTTAATTCATTTTCGACATCATTTAGTAAACTCATAGTTAAAACTAATGCTATATCTGGTTTTACTTCATTTAATAATTCTTCTAATTTATCAACAGACTTTATAGTTATTCCTTTAGGCGAACCACCCATAACATAACTTATATCTTTACCAATAATATTATCATTTATATCAACAGCCCCTACTATTTCAGCACCTTTTTCAAATACATAACGCATCGCAAAAGCACTCATTTTTCCACAACCAACTTGTACTACTTTAATTTTTGTCAAGTAAATCAACTCCTTCTTCTATTATCATGTCCGAAAATTCTATTTTAAAACGTTCAATTTCTTTAATTAATGCATCTTCATAAATGTTTTTTGCATTACATATTGCTTTATAAAAATGTTTTATTTTAACTATTTTTAAGTTATCATAAAGTGCATAAGTGAATGCATTAGATACGATTGTTAAACAAATATCAGGATATCTACTAGCAATTTCATATACTCTTTTATATTCATCAGTCATTTCTACAATAAATGCCATTATTTTTTCAGTAACATAAGGCTGATATTCTAGCTTTACACCAATTTGTTTTTCAAGTTTAGGAATAGTACCCAGCAAAATCTTTACTACAGTTGGTTTATCACATTCTAGAACTTCAATTTTTTGAAATCTTCTTAAAAAAGCTCTATCTCTTAAAATATATTGTTCATATTCTTCTGTAGTTGTTGCTCCAATCATTTTTATTGTTCCACGGTCAAGTCCTGCTTTTAACATGTTTGCAAAGTCCATTCCACCAGCTTTATTAACCAGTAAATGTGTTTCATCAATAAATACTATAGTTTTTGGTAATGTTGCAAGTTCTCTTACTAAAAGATCTATTCTACTTTCTACTTGTCCATCTGAATTAGTATTTCCCATAAGACTCATTATATTTATCTTTATAATGGAGTAATCAGCTAAAGCTGCTGGCACTAGTTTATTTTTAATTCTATAAGCAAGACCTTCTACTATAGCAGTTTTACCAATACCAGGTTTACCTACTAATAATGCACTTTTTTCTGGAGTTAAAAGAGTCAAAATAATTTGTTTTATTTCTTCATCTCTAGCAATTGCAGGGTCTGTTATATAATCCTTTATAGTTAGATTTTCACCATAACGCTCTAACATACTTATTTTTTCTTCATTCATGTCAAATTCACCTATAATTAGTATATCAAACTATTAAAATTATTGTTATATTTTACAAATGATTTACGATTGTTTGACAAAATAAAAAACAAGTTTAGATAAATCCAAACTTGTTAGTATACATAATGGCGCCCGATGTGGGACTCGAACCTACGACCTAACGGTTAACAGCCGTGCGCTCTACCGACTGAGCTAATCGGGCATTACTCAATTAGTATATATAAGTTTATGATGATTGTCAATTATTTTTGTCTATTTTGTTCAACAAAAGTGTCTTTACAGATACTTTTTTAGCTCATTAATATTATTTTCCATTGTAT
>JAVXUB010000099.1:0-2575 GCA_036642315.1 Bacilli bacterium | reverse complement strand
CAAAATCTGCGAAAGAATTAAATCGCTCTATGAATTCAGATATTGTGGCTCGTCTAGAAGAAAGCTTTGAGCAAAAGTTTGGAGATTTAGGAAGTGTGCCTACTGAAGAGCTGATGAAAGAGTTAGCGAAGCGCTTGGACGGGTTTAGTGTGGTAGCGAATAAATAATAATTATGGAAAATTTCGAATTATCAATTGTTTGGTGGAATACAAGCCTTTCTCCACCTATTTCGTCGAATAGAAATGAAGCGCCAATAGAAAAGAAAAAAATTATCGCATCTATCATACAAAGATTTATGGAATCTAATTATGAGTTTATTTGTCTTGGAGAAGTCAGCTCCGAAGATTTACTTTTTTTCGAAACAACATTAGAGCCTCAAAAACTTGGTTATTCTTGTGCAAAAGGTACTGAAAAAGATTCAAGATTATATTTTGATACCTGCATCTATTATAAAAAACACCATACACTCCACAGGCAGAACGGAGCTGCTGTAAAAAAATTTACAATGCGCTCTTCAAATAGAAATTATAAAGTTGGTCAAAAATATAAATTCACTCTTTCCATTGATGAAGAAATAGTTTTTTATTTATCGCACTGGCCTAGTCACCTTAGAGATGTAGATCTTCAAATTAGTTCTATAGCAGAAAGGCTTCGTGTCGATGTAGAAAATGAAATTGATACTATCGATAACATTATTTTAGTAGGTGATTATAATGTAGAACCTTATGACAAAAGAATTGTTCATAGTTTACAATCATCTAGAGAAAAGGAGTTAGTACTTAAGCGGACAAATATCTTTTATAATCCTTGTTGGAAGTTCTTAACAGCCACTCAGACTCTGCATAATTTTGACAAAATTGGGACCTATCACTACCCCTCCGGTCAATTCCATAGTTGGAACACCATTGATCAAATTATGTTCTCTAAAGTATTTCTTACTGAAAGTTGGAAATTTGATGATGAATTAATTCAAATAGTTGACCCAAATACCTTTATGGAAGATAAAGAGGTTGATTACAATTTATCTGACCACTACCCCTTAATTGCAAATATTATTAGGACATAAAATGGTAGATTTTCTAAGTGCTCTCCAAAACGGCATAGATTCTGCAGCCAATAGAGAAACAAATTTCCAAGAAATACACGGTGTGTTTATATTATTGCGTGAACAAATAAACTCTTTTAGTCAAGATAAAATTAACACACAGCTATTTTCTATTGTAAACAATCCAAGAGCTAAATCTCTAGATTATTTTGAAGATCAATCTCAATTATACTTAGATAAGAAATTATATGTTTCACTATATAATTCTTTTTTAATTAAAAACCTTTTAACAGAAATTTATTTTGATCGTGATAACGGATATCCTTGCACAATACTTATTGATGGTGACGAATATACTGCAACTAATAAGGAATCTCTTGAAGAAAATATTCAAAAACTATTATCTTCACCAAGTACGGGAATTATTTTATATAGTTTAATGAAAAAAGCACCTTAAGGTGCTTTTTTTAGATTCTGCCATAACTTACTTTCCATCTGCTCTACATCCTTAAGCTCCACAAATTTGTATCTATAGTCTCTACTGGCTAAAGTTGCTTTATCCACTAAAACTAACGTATCCGCCACTTTCTCAACTAAATACCACTCAGTAGAGTCACCCTTAAGCACTATTTTATTTGATGCCTCATTTGGAAATTCATAGTTTTTATTAAGGCCATTCACAGCTGGTGCAACGACTAATACCATAAAAACACATATAGACTTAACTACTAAACTTTTAGTTGTATTGAAGAAAAATATTGTATTCAAAAAAACTAATTTCAGAACCAACTCAAAAAATGTCATATCAAAGATTGGAAGGTAATGTGTACTAATAAATACTAAATTAATAAATATGACGAATTTCCAAGTTATTTTTTCTAAAAAATTCAGTTTCATTATTGAATAACTATATAACGAAACTAAAGCAAAAAGTATTGAGGAATATGAACTTAATGCCAATTCCGTATACGAGAATGAGCTAATTAGAAATTGTAAATCGAATAGTAATAAGTACCCAACTTTATAAAAAACCCCAATAATTAAAGGAATAAGAGTTATTATAGGAATATAAGTTAGTACATCATTAATTTGTATTTTATTCATTTTCTTATTCGGGTAAGTCAACATTTAGTTGTAACAAACGCTTTTTAGCAATAGCTTTCTGTTCAGGCGTGAATAAAGAAGAATACTCAGGCTTAAGTACTAAGTATTCTACGGTCAATTTTAATGCTTCTTTACCACGTATAGTCAATTGTACAAGCCCATCATGTATTTGATCTGGAGAACTTAATAGCTCATCTGCAACTTGCTTTCCACCACGCTCATCCACCATCTTTTTAAATCGGGTTGGTCTATAAGGAGGTGTTAGCTCTTTTGATTTATCATAAATTTGGCGCATAGCCTCATTAAACTGCTCTACTACTTTTGTCATTGTTATAACTTCACTATAAAATTTAAAAAATATTGTTAATTCAAAAAATTGTCAACTAAATCAGCTTTTATAATACTTTCTAACTAGATTCATTGAGC
>JAVXUB010000098.1:0-2625 GCA_036642315.1 Bacilli bacterium | reverse complement strand
GCTTTGATGACAAATTAAAACAAGTTCTAAAAGAACTTGATAATATTTATATTGGTAACAAAAATGTTCGTTTAGAAATAGATTTTAATCCAACTAGAATATAATACATAGAAATAATAAGAAGCTCAAATATGCTATTTAAAAAAATTAAAAAATGTGTTAAGATTTAAATGTAAAAGGAGGATATTTTTATGGTATGGATTATTATATTAGTAGTAGTTTTACTAATTGTGTTATTTATTGTTTCAACTTATAACTCTTTAGTTCAATTAAGAAATAGAGTTAAAGATCAATGGGCTCAAATAGATGTTCAATTAAAAAGAAGATTTGATTTGATACCTAACTTGATTGAAACTGTAAAAGGTTATACTAAACATGAAAGTGAAACACTAGAAGCAGTAATAAATGCAAGAAATACATTTGTAAGTGCAACTTCGCCAGAGTCTGAAATGAAAGCTGATGGAGAACTTACAAAAGCAGTTTCAAAACTATTCGCTTTAGCAGAAAGTTATCCAGATTTAAAAGCAAATACAAACTTTATGAGCTTACAAACTGAATTAACTGAAACTGAAACTAAAATAGCTAGTGCTAGACAATTTTATAATGATACTGTTTTACAACTCAATAATAAAATTGAAATGGTACCAAGCAATATAATTGCAAGTATGTTTAAATTTAAAAAAGAAGCTTTCTTTGAAGCTAGTACAAAAGAACAAG
Organism: Bacilli bacterium; assembly: GCA_036642315.1. Taxonomy (GTDB): domain Bacteria; phylum Bacillota_I; class Bacilli_A; order RF39; family UBA660; genus Onthocola_B. The sequence continues at coordinate 1,908 of JAVXUB010000098.1, read as the reverse complement.
AAAATGTTCAAGTGAAATTCTAAAAGACGAAGAAATCGTCTTTTTAAAAGTGGTGGAATATGAAAAAAATAATATTAAGTCTTGTAATGTTTTTACTAATGCCTTTAACGGCATTAGCAGTTAATTATGATATAACTGATTATTATATAGAAGCAAATTTGCTTGAAAATGGAGATGCATCTGTTAAAGAACTTATGGTTTTAGATGGAACATTTAATGGTTATGAAATGAATTTATTTTATAATACAGATAATTCTATATATAACGCAAGTAACATAACTAATGTAAAAGTATCTGGTAAACCTATAACTAATAAAGTTTCTTTTGATACATTTAATGACACATTTGCTTTATTTGATAAAGTAAATTATGCTGAAGTAGGATCAAGTAATAAATATGTAATAACACCAGTAAATAACGGTTATAGTTATAAAATGTTTTATAAAACAAGTAATAGTAAAACAGCTTTTTTATTAGAATATACTTTAAGCGATGTACTCGTGATGCATGAAGATGTAATGGAATTTTACTGGTCTTTTTTTGATACTTCTTTTAATGATGCAATAAATAATTTAAATATAAAAGTGTATTTACCAAAAAAAGATACGAGTGATAACTTTAGAATATGGGCACATGGCAATTTAACAGGAAATATAAGTTTTATAGATGAACCTAATAAAAGTGGTTTATTAGCTACTATTAAACCACTAGAACCTAATAGCCAAGTATCTATTAGAACAATCTTTGATAAATCACTTATTAATCCTAGTTTAATTAAAAAGTCATCATTTAAAGCAAGTAAAGATGAAATTCTTAAAGAAGAAGAAAAAAATGCTGAGACAGCAAATAATTTACGTCTTGAAGCAAGAAGATTAATGAATAATGCTCGTATAATGACTATATCTTATATTTTATTAATTATTATTTTCTGGGTTCTTATTTATTTTAAATATGATAAAGAAAGAAAATCAAATTTTTTAAATAAATATAATCGTGAATTTATTGATGACTACAACGTTGAAGTAATTGATTATTTAATGAATAAGAATATTACATCAAACGCTATGAGTGCATCAATTATGAACCTTATTTATAAAAAGAATATTATTGTAGAAGAAATACAAGGTAAAAAGAAAAAAGAATATACATTTATTTTAAAAAACAAAGATAAAATAAATGATACTGAAGAATATTTAATAAACTTTTTATTTAAAAGAGTAGGTACTAATAATTCATTTACTACAGAAGATTTAAAAAAATATGCTGGTGGAACTAAGACTTGTAATGAGTTTATGGATAGTTTTACTAAATGGAAAAACAAAGTAATAGAAGATGGTAAAAAAGAAAACTTCTTTGAGTTACATTCTAAACAAATTATATTTAGTTTAATATTTATAATTCTTGCAGTAATTATTATGGTTTATATTAATGGTCATAATATAGCATATCCTTTATCATATATAATTCCTTTTTTAGCAGTTTTCTTTTTTATATATACTTTAATGGTTACAAAAAAAACAGTTAAAGGAATTGAACATTATTCTAAATGGAAAGCATTTAAAAACTTTTTAAACGATTTTGGTACTTTTGAAACTAAAGAGTTACCAGAAGTAATTCTTTGGGAAAGATATTTAGTATATGCAACCATATTTGGTCTTGCAGATAAAGTTGAAAAAGCAATTAATGTAAAAATAAATGAAATGTCTATTGATGACCAACCGGTATTTATTTATCCATATTATATAGCACCAATTATTGACAACAGTATTAATAGTTCAATTAGTGCTGCACAAACAAGAATAACTGAACAACTGGCATCATCTAGTGATAGCAGTGGTTCTGGCTTTGGCGGAGGCTTCTCATCAGGTGGCTTTGGTGGAGGCGGCAGAAGTGGTGGAGGCTTCTAAA
>JAVXUB010000097.1:0-2678 GCA_036642315.1 Bacilli bacterium | reverse complement strand
ATGGAAAAAGATGTAAGTATTGGAATTAGTGCAAGGCACGTCCATTTAGATGAAGAAACATATTATAAATTATTTGATACAGATTTAACAGTAAAAAGTTATTTAAATCAAGTAGGTCAGTTTGCTGCAAATGAAACTTTAACTTTAAAAACAGAAAATGGTAGTTTTGAAAGTGTTCGTATAATTGGTCCACTTAGACCTTATAATCAAATAGAAATTTCAAGAAGTGATGCTAGAACACTCAAAATAAATCCACCAGTTAGAAGAAGTGGAGATGTATTTAATAGTGAATCAGTTACTCTTAAAACAAGTAAAGCTGAAGTTACTATTGAAGGATGTATTATAGCAGATCGTCATGTTCATATGACACCAGTATTTGCTAAAAGTTTAGGTGTAGTTGATAATCAATTATTAAAGTTAAATATAAGTGGTATTAAAAGTGGAGTACTTGATGTTTTTGCAAAAGTAAGTGATGACGGTTATTTTGAAGTACATCTTGATACTGATGATGCTAATGCTTTTTTAATAAATTCAGGCGACATAGAAAAATTGATAATATGAGTAGTTTTAAAATAGGAAATGTTTTAATAAAACACAATATAGTAATGGCTCCAATGGCAGGAATAAGTAATACAACATATCGGCGAATTTGTAAAAAGTTTGGTGATATTTTAGTCGTCTCAGAAATGGTTAGTGATAAAGCTTTAATTTATGGTAATGAAAAAACTTTAGAACTTTTAAAAATGAATGAAGATGAAAGACCAATAAGCGAGCAAATTTTTGGAGGGAGTCCTGAATCTTTAAGTAAAGGAGCCCAAATTATAGTGAGTGTTATGCATCCTGATATTTTAGATATTAATATGGGTTGTCCTGTTCCAAAAATAGCACTTAGAAGTGAGGCAGGAAGTAGTTTATTAAAAAATCCTGAATTAGTTAGAAAAATAGTAACAGAAGTAGTAAAAAAAGTTAATATCCCAGTTACCGTAAAAATAAGAAGTGGATGGGATGAATCTTCAATTAATGCCGTAGAGATTGCTAAAATTTGTGAAGAAAGCGGAGCAAGTGCAATTACTATTCATGCAAGAACAAAAGCCCAAGGTTATACTGGGTTTGCTAACTGGAAAATAATAAAAGATGTTGTAGATGCAGTCTCAATTCCTGTAATTGGAAATGGAGATGTCTTATCTTGTTATGATGCTGCAAGAATGCTTAAAGAAACTGGTTGTGCTGCAGTAATGATAGGTAGAGGTTTACTAGGTAACCCATGGCTTATAAAAGAATGTATTGATTATGTAGAAAGTGGAATAGAACCAAGAATTATAGCCCCAATTGAAAAAATAGAAATGATGAAATATCATTTAAATGAACTTGTAAAAGATAAACCAGAAAAACTAGCTATTTTAGAAATAAGAAGTCACTTTTTATATTATTTAAAAGGATTACCTAATAATAAAGAAATAAAAGTTAATTTATGTAAAAGTAATAGTAAAGAAGAAATAATAAATCTTTTAGATGAATATGTTGAAAATAATAAAGAGTATTTTAAATAAAAAAAGCTGAAATTTAATTCAGTTTTTTAATGTATTCTTAATTTAACATTGGTCTTTTAATAGTAATCCAACTTTATTTACAGGTCCAGCTCCAACAGTTATAACTAAATCATTATCATGTGTAAATTCTTTTAAATAATCAACTATTTTATCAAATGAATCTATATATAGAACATTATTATTTCCATTCTTCTTAATACAATCTACTAACATATCTTCATTAATATTAAATGTATTTACTTCTCTAGCAGCATAAATAGTTGCAATAATAACATGGTCAAACTCACTTAATACTTTAGCAAAGTCTTCCATATGTTCTTTAGTTCTTGAATAAGTATGTGGTTGAAATACTACCCATGATTCATTGTGTTTAACTGATTTTACTGAATCTATTGTAGTTTTAATCTCAGTAGGGTGATGTGCATAATCATCATATATTAATACATTTTTATATTTACCAATAAATTCAAATCTTCTTTCAATACCATGATAACTTTCAATACCATTTTTAATATCATTAATATCATTTATGTAGTTTTTTGAAAGTGCAATAGTTGCAAGAGCATTATATATATTATGTTTTCCATTTACTGATAAGTTTATATTTATTAAGAATTCACCATTATAGTAAACATCAAAACTATAGTATCCTTTACTATTACATACAATATTTCTTGCCATATAATTTGATTCATTATTTATTCCATAAGTAATTACTAAAGCGTTAGTTTCATCATAAATATTTTTAGAGTTTTCATCATCATTATTTATAACTAAAAATCCATCATTTGGTATTAGATTAACAAACTTTTTAAAAGATTTTTTTATATTATCTAAATTACCAAAATAATCCAAGTGATCATTATCTATATTAGTTATAATCGTACCAGTTGGGTGAAAATGTAAAAAACTATCAACATATTCACAAGATTCCATTATTAAATAATCTTTACTACCTATAAATGAATTACCATCTATTTGTGGTAATAAAGCACCAACTTGAATTGTTGGATTCATTTTAGCTTCTAAAAAAGCAAGAGATACCATACTTGTAGTAGTACTTTTTCCATGAGTTCCAGATATACATAAACAATTTTTATATAATTTAGAAATTTGTCCTAAAAATTC
>JAVXUB010000096.1:0-2686 GCA_036642315.1 Bacilli bacterium | reverse complement strand
CTTTCTTTTAAATTAGAATCATCTATAGATTTTTCAACAAATTCATTTAAATCTATTTCTTCTTTTTCTTTTAATGTGTAGTTTAGTACACTTCTTATATCCTCTGCTTGCTTTATATCATTAGTTAACGCATTAGTTATCCACGTTTCTGCGCTACTTTTAAATACCTTAGTTTTATGTTTATCATCAACTATTTTTTCTGCATTTAAAAACTCATTTATGAATTTAGATTCTAAATCTTCTTTTTCTGCATCTTTATCTAAAAGTCTTAAATGATATTCATCATTCATTCCTGTTAATCCAACTATCGCACATTGTTTTTGTCTTTGAGTCTCAGGTATTCCTATTTCATTAGGTACCATTTGTATATTAAATTTATCATCAATAAATTCTATTGAGTGTGTATATAGTTTCTTGTAGTCTAACTTTAATATACCTACATACTTTTCATCTTTTATTGTGTATAAACATATTGCTAAATCACAAGATTCTAATTCAGCATTAATCTTCATAACATCAAATAAGTATGCAGCTATTTCTTTTGAGTTTTCTAAAAATGTACTTTCATCGTATATAATTTGTTCGCAACAATTTTTTACTACATTATTTTCATAATCTTTAAATATTCCTTTTCTCAAATCATCATCTTTAGTAACTCTTTTTATTATTTTTTGGAAAAACTTGTCAACTTCTTGGCTTATTTTACCCTCAAAATCATTTAGAATAGGAACTTCACTATTTTTATCTAGTACATGTACTATAAACTTATGTATTATCATTTCTACACCTCTATTTTAATTTTTCTATTAATATTTTCATATCTGCTGGTATTTCAGCTTTAAACTCTAATTGTTCTTTCGTTCTCGGTTGTTCAAACTTCAAACTATAAGCATGCAATGCTTGTCTATTTATTAAATCTTCATCTACATATCCATATAGTTCATCCCCTATTATACCATGTCCAATATGATCCATATGAACTCTTATCTGATGGGTTCTACCAGTTTCCAATTTAATTTCTAGTATAGTTGCATCATTTAATCTCTCCATGACCTTATAATGGGTAACAGAAGCTTGACCTCTATCATCTACTACTCTTTTTATACTATCTTCTGTGGGTCTATATATAGGTTCATCTATAGTTCCAAAATCATTTTCTACAATACCTTTAACAATAGTTATATACTTTTTTTCTACCTTATCATCGCTCATATCTTTAGATAAAGTATGGTGTGCATATGCATTTTTAGCTACTATTACAAGCCCCGATGTATTCATGTCTAATCTATTTACAAATCTTATTTTAACCTTTTCATTTTGATTAATTATGTAATCTGTAACTCCGTTAGCAATTGTATTTTCACTGTGACTTTTAGTTGGATGAACTACCATAAACGGTGATTTATTTACCATTATTAAATCAAAATCATCATAAATTATATCTGTATTTAGATCTTGTGGTGTGAAGTTAGCCATGTCTTCATCTATTTTCACTTCAATTAGATCCCCTATCTTTATTTCAGTGCTAGGCTTTTTAAAAATTCCATTTACTAAAACAGTTTGCTCTCTTTTCATTTTAGATAAAGATCTTACCGAAAAATTTAACTTATCTAGTAAAATCTCTTTCAGTGTTGAGTTTTCCTGACTTGTGTAAGATATCTTATCATATCTTTGTTCTTCTTTTTTGAACAAATTTACACCTACTTTCATTTATAATAACATTATCTATTTTATACTATTTTTAAAGAATACATAAGTCCCTTTATTTATATAGTCCACTTTACTAGGGTATCAATTACTTTTTAAATTATGTTATAATACAAGTGTAAAAGAGGTGGGGATATGAAAAGAACAATAACAATAAATTCAAATTCATTGGATATATCTATAAAAACTAGAGAAATTTTAACTGATAAGCTTATTCAATCAGGTTTTAATGTAACTTATACTTTTGATCCTAGCTCAGAACTTATAATATCTATCGGGGGAGATGGTTCTTTCTTAAAAACGGTTCATGACTTTGATTATCCTGAAATTCCTATTTTAGGTATAAATACTGGGCATCTAGGTTTTTTTACAGATGTTTATCCTGACTTTATTGATAATTTTATTGATGATTACAGAAATAATAACTTTATATTACAAGAAATTCCACTTATACAGGCTACCGTTTGTACAATGGGAAGTTGTATAGATATGTATGCAGTTAACGATGTTGTGATAAAAGGCGACAAGTCTAGAACTATACACCTTGACTTAAATGTTAATAATAAGCCTATACAAAACTTTAGCGGAGATGGTTTGTTAATTTCCACTCCTACAGGTTCTACTGCATACAACTATGCTGCAGGTGGTAGTATAGTTGATCCTAGTTTAAAACTTATGCAATTAACGCCTCTTCATCCTATAAACACTAATGCATACAGATGTTTTACTTCAAGTATTATATTCCCACATGATGCTATGATTGGCATTTTGCCTGAATATAGATTTGAAGATGCTTTATTAATAGTAGTTGATGGAGTTGAATATAGGCTTGAAAAAATAACAAGTATTTCAATTACAACATCAGATGTATATGTTCAACTGGTACGACTTAGAAATTATGAATTTTGGAGTAGAGTTTCAGACAAGTTTTTATAATATTTCGGAGGTGTTTTTTATGAAAATTGGTGTAATGAGTGAT
>JAVXUB010000095.1:0-2709 GCA_036642315.1 Bacilli bacterium | reverse complement strand
AAAAATGAAAAATGTAATCAATTATTCGATTCGCATTTTATTAATAGTAATTGTAATATTTGTTGCTAATTCTAGTGCTAATGTTTATGAAGAAAAAGTAGAGAATAGCAATGTTAATAAAACTATTAATTTATCAACTATGGCATTAAAAGTAATTGAAGCAAATATGATTGAAAAGTTTACTGCAGTAGATACATATACAGGGGACTTAACTGGTTATGCCCATAATTGTCCTTTATGTGGAGGAACTCTTGCTTGTAAAAGTTCTTATAATGTAAAAGATGGTACTACAACGTATCCAGACTCTGAATATGGTGAGGTATATATAGTAGCATCAAGTAAGAACTTGCCATGTGGGTCAATAATTAGTTTTAATAGTAATAGAATACAAAAAGAAAAAGTATTAGCAATAGTGCTTGATCGTGGAGTCTTAGGTAATGCCTTAGATTTATTAGTAGTAAGTGAAGACTATGCGTCTGATAAAATAGGTAGAAGTTCCATAACTTATGATGTATTAAGGAGTGGGTGGGAATAATCCCCCCATTTTTATTATGAATGCAAAAAAGAATTTAGGACAAAACTTTTTAGTAGATAATGTAATAATAGAGAAGATTACTAATGAAATAAATGCTACTAAAAACGATTTAATTATAGAAATAGGACCTGGTTATGGAGCACTTACTAGTATCTTAAAAAAAACTGAAGCAAACATCATTGCTTATGAAATAGATACTGATTTAAAAATATATTTATCTAAATATGAAGATAATTTAACAAAAATAATATATCAAGACTTTCTAAAAAGTAATATAAGAGAAGATATTAAAAATATAAAATATGATAAATTATTTATTATAGGTAATTTACCATATTACATTACTACACCTATTATAGAAAAAATAACTAAAGAAGAATTAATTTTTGAAAAACTAGTTATAATGGTTCAAAAAGAAGTAGCAGATAGATTTGTTGCAATTAATAAAACAAAAGATTATGGTTATATAACCTTATATTTAAAATATTATTATGATATTAAAAGATTAATGAATGTAAGTAAAAATTCTTTTAAACCAGTACCTAAAGTAGAAAGTACAGTGCTTTTATTTTTACAAAGGAAAGATAAACCAAATGTAAATAAAGAAAAATACTTTAATTTCTTAAAAGAATGTTTTAAACAAAAAAGAAAAACATTAAGAAATAATGTTAGTAGTAAAGATTTTGAGATAATAAAAGAATTATTAAAGACGAGTGGTTTAAATGAAAACATTAGAGCTGAAGAAATAAATGAAGATTTATTTATAAAAATAGTAAATAATATATAAGGAAATATTCTAGGCTTTTCGCATATAGTATAATGGTGAGGGGTCATGGAGATAAAAAAAGGAGATTTTGTAACTAGAAACAGTTATAAAAATGATACTTTATTTAAAGTAATAAATGAAAAAGATGGAGTATTCTATTTAAAAGGTGTAGAAGATAGATTATATGCTGATGCTCCATTTGAAGATTTAGTAGTCGTCCAAGAAGAAAAAATGAAAGATGAAAACTTTGATGTTGTACTTGATAATATAACACTTGATCGAAGCGATTATTTTTACTTACCTGCAAAGATACTACATATTGATGGTGATGAAGAATACCTTGAACGATGTTTAAAATTTTATAAAAAGAATGGTGTATTCGCAATTGGAAAAAAAATAAATGAGAAAAACATTTATGAACAATTAACCAGTCTTTTGGTTGAATATAAGCCGGACATAATTATTATTACAGGACACGATGCTTATTATAAGAAAAAAGGTAATATAAAAGATATTAAAAATTATAAGAATACCGAAAATTTTATAAAAGCTGTTAAAGTTGCAAGGAAGTATGAAAAAAGTCATGAAAAGCTCGTTATAATTGCAGGTGCATGCCAAAGCAATTATGAAGAATTAATTAAAGCGGGAGCAAATTTTGCATCAAGTCCTGGTAGAGTAAATATTCATGCACTTGATCCTGCAATTATAGCAAGTACTATTTCTTTAACTGAGAGAAGTAAAGAAATAGATTTATTAGACTTGCTTGATAAAACTAAATATGGTAAGGCTGGTGTTGGTGGCATAATCTGTAATGGACTTATGTACGTCGGATACCCCAGATAAGGAGAAATAATGAATTTAAATATGGTTAAGGATGAAATAAACTGCAATATAGGTAAGAAAATAAGTATTGTAGTATATGGACTTAGAAACAGAGTTAATAGATATGAAGGAGTTATATGTCAAACATATCCTAATATTTTTACAATCACTATTGATAATGAAGAAAAGAGTTTTGCTTATCGTGATGTTATAACTGGAGAAGTTAAATTAAAATATATGTAAATACGTATTGCAATATATTGTTATTTAGATTAAACTATAAGTAGTTGTGAAACAGTGTGAAGGAGAGAGAAAAATGGAAATTACAAAAGTTAAAGTTCACAAGATTGAAAGAGAAGGATCTCGTATGAAAGGTTATGCAACAGTAACTATCGATGATTGCTTCGTTGTTCGTAATATACGTATAATTGAGGGTGAAGATAAATTATTTATTGCAATGCCAAGTCGTAGAGTTAATGATGAAAAATACGAAGATATTGCTCATCCAATTAATGCTGAAACTAGAACAATGTTTGAAGAAAAAATTCTTGCTGAATATAATAATCCAACTGAAGAAGAAGAATAA
>JAVXUB010000094.1:0-2798 GCA_036642315.1 Bacilli bacterium | reverse complement strand
ATAAATAATGTTTTAAATACATCAATTATGCCACCAAAACCATCAGTTATAAAAATTTCAACACTTTCAGTAAATTTATCTCCTAATTTAGTAAAGTTATTGGCATAGTCTTTGTTTTCTTTTAAAATATAAGTATTAATATCTACTGATTCACCATTTAAAACATCTTCTTCAAATTTTTTTATTGATTTATCTGTTAAAAGAACTTTTTGGGATACTTTAGCCTCATAATAACCACTTTCACTTGCAATAAAAAGACCAATAAAAACTACAAACAAAACAAAAAGAATTTTAAAAAATAAATTATGTTTCTTTTTGGGCATTTTCAACCTCCGTAATATATTCAAAAATAACTTTAGATAAAACTTTTAATGTATTATTTATTTCTTCTATACTATTATATTGTCCTCCTACTTCAATAAGAATAGAATGTTCACTAAAATCTTGATTATAAATTCCATTTACTCCTGGTCCTTCTTTTTTCATGATACCTCTACTTAAAGATACATTAACAGACTTTAATAATTCATTAATACGCTCTGCCATTTTTAAATTAGATGCATAATTAGGATGTTCTAAACCAATTACAAACATGAGTTTTGCATATTTTACTCCCGATATATCTGTAACTGTACGATCATATGAACTTGAATCTCTATGAATATCAAAAAAATATTTTAAAGTTGGATTGTTTTTATAAGCACTATCTAAAAGAATTCTACTAGCTTTATAACTTGAATTATATTTCCATCCATTGGTGTTTAAAACATCCATTATTTTATTTTCTTCAACTAATGAACTAATACCTAAATCACTTAAATATTCTTTTAAAATAAAAGATGCTATATAAACGGTGTTATTTATATTAAAACTTTCTAAGAAATTACTTTTATATTCTTCACCTTGATGTGTGTTATATATATAAACAGTTGGTTTTTTTACTGTATTTAATTCTTTATCAGGTATATCAATATTACTATTAACTTCATTTGATACTAAATTACTTGTTTTTTCAATACCAAGTGAATACTTAAGTAAAAAGTCAGTACTTTTTAAAGACAAAATATCTCCTATGTTGTAATAACCTAATGAATCATTTACTAAAAAGTTAATATATGATTCATTATTAATATCAATATTTATTTTGTCATACAAGACTTTAAAAGTTAGAACAAAAGATGTAATGCATATGAAAAATAAAAAAATTAGTTTTAATAAACTTGATTTAATTTTCTTTTTTGTAATAAATCTTTTCTTCATATATTACCTCAAAAACATATTACTATATAATAATAAAGAATGTTGTCGAAAAAAGAAAATTATATTAAATTTTACTTTATTTGAACAAACTCAACATTTACTTGCTTATTTACCAATAATTTGTTAAAATTATTAAGAAATGAGGAAGGAGCGGGAAACATGCCAAATATTAAGAGTTCTAAAAAAGCAGTTAAAGTAATTGCAAAAAAAACCTCTAATAACCATGAAATGAAGATGCGTGTTCAAAACCTAATTAAAAACTGTGAAAAAGCTATTGCAGCAAGTAATGTCGAAGAAGCACAAAGTATTTTAAAAGAACTTCAACAATTTATTGATAAATCAGTTTCTAAAGGTTTAATGAAGAAAAACACTGGTGATAGACAAAAATCAAGATTGACAGAAAAAGTTAAAAATATGAAGTAACAATTGTTTACTTCGTTTTTTTTTGCTATTATAAGTATGGGTGATGAAGGAAATGAAAAAAATATTAGTTATTTCTTTATCATGTATACTTATTACATTAACTATTATGTTTATAAATCCAATAACTGACTTTATTGCTAAAAATATTAGTGATGAACCTACTTTAGTTTTAAAAGATAAAAATGAATATAGTAAAAATGATAGTTATTTATATGTACAACTAACAAATGATTTTATACCCTACTCGCGTCAAGACTTATTAAATATACTTTATACAAGTATTAATAATGGTTGGGAATCTTTTACTTTTTATTGTCCGAGTGAATACACTAATTGTTTAGATGATATAACTAAAATTAGTGGAGATGATTTAATATTAACTCACTTAAATAATTATGTTCATCCTTTTAATAGTTTTACTAATATAAAAACTACAATTAATGATACTGGGGAGTTAACCTTAACTATATTTTATTTATATAAAGAAGATGTAAAAAAACAAATTAGTTTAAAGGTTGATGAAATAATAAAAAATAATGTTAAAAGTGATATGGATGACTTTGAAAAAATCAAAGTTATCCATGACTATATAATTAATAATTCAAAGTATGATGTTGAGAGAAACGAAAAAGAAAATAGTAAGTATGATTCTTATACTGCTTATGGGCCTTTATTCGAGGGGTTTGCTACTTGTAATGGATATACTGATTTAATGGCAATATTCTTAAGTAAAATGAATTTTAATAATATAAAGATTGCTACTACACCAGGGGAAATAAGTTATTCATCTACTGGTCATGTGTGGAATGCAGTACTTGTTAATGATGAATGGTTACATCTTGATTTAACTTGGGATGACCCAGTAAGTAGTGATAAATTAGATTACTTATTTCATACATATTTTTTAGTTACAACAGAAGCTTTAAAAGAAGCTGATAAAGGTGAAACTACAATTGAAGAACATAATTTTAATAAACAGTTTTATTTAGAATTTAACAAATAAAAAAAGCACGAATGCTTTTTTTATTTTGTTACCATAAATATTGTTGGAATACCTCTTGTTTGATGTGCTAGTGTTGAATCTATTGGATCATTAATCATTTTACCATCTACGA
>JAVXUB010000093.1:0-2868 GCA_036642315.1 Bacilli bacterium | reverse complement strand
TAGCTAAATCATATTTTTTTGTTAATTCAAAATCTAAATCCTTTTCTTCAAAAATCAAAAAAGAACTATCTAAATTATTTTTATTTAATAAATTTTTAACTCTTTTTAACCCTTCAATTCCAGAATTAGTAAATTCTGTTTCATAACGTTTCACAATATCCAAATTATGTTTAGAAGTTTGTAAACTATCTAGTGTACTACTAAACTTTGGATTTCCTTCCATCAAAGTCATAACGTTTTCTAATGACATTACTACATTCATAGATGACTTCATATAAATCCCTCTCAATCTATTTTACATTTTATCAAATTATTAGTTTAAAGTCAATCAATTATTTTTCCTTAAAACGTCAAATTTTTCAAGTTCTTCCTTTAAAGAAATTCTTTCTTTTTCGACTATTTCTTTGGGTGCGTTCTTAACATAATTAACATTTTCTAATAAACTTTTTCTTCTTTTAATACTTAGTTCTAAGTCATTTATAGCTTTTATTCTTAAACTTTTTTGTTCATCACTTAACACTTGTTCAAAATAAATATCCATCTCATATTCTTTATATGAAACTTTAAACTTAGTTTTGTTTATTTCTTCATTAATTAAATTGTCTTTTAACTTTAATATTTTAATTATTAAGTCATAATTATTACCTTTTACTATTCTTACTTTACAATCATTAGTTATTTTATTTTCCAACTTTACATTTCTAAATATTTTAATAAACTCAAGCTTTTCATCTGTTTCTTTAGTTTCTTTATTAAATATTAAGTCTTTATTATATACAGGATAGTCGCTAATCATTATGTTTTCTTTAGTTTTTATAGGTAACATACTATAAATTTCATCAGTTACATAAGGCATAAATGGATGAAGCATTTTTAAAACATCACTTAATACTTTTAATAAAACTGATTTTGTAGTAAGTGATTCTATATTATATTTAGACATTTCAATATAGTTATCACAAAATAAATTCCAACTAAAGTTATATATTTCACTTCCAACATTATTAAATTCATACTTTTCCATATTTTTAGTTACATTTTTAATAGTGTTATTTAAATTAGTTAAAATCCATTTATCTTCAAAAGTTAAATTATCAAGAGTATAGTTTTCTTCATTTAAGCCTTCTATATTAGATAAAACAAAACGTGATGCATTCCATAGTTTATTAATAAAATTCCATGTTGATTTAACTTTTTCTTCATCATATCTTAAATCCATTCCAGGAGACGTAGAAGTAGCAAGGAAAAACCTTAAAGCATCAGTTCCATACTTTTCACACACATCCATTGGATCTATTCCATTACCTAAACTCTTACTCATTTTTCTTCCATCTTTGTCTCTAATTAAACCATGAATTAAACAATCTTTAAAAGGTCTTTCATGAGTAAAATGAAGTCCTTGAAAAGTCATTCTATTAACCCAAAAAGGTATAATATCGTATCCTGTAACTAATACATTGTTTGGATAAAACTTCTTTAAGTCATTTGTTACTTCTGGCCAACCTAATACAGAAAAAGGCCATAAAGCACTACTAAACCAAGTATCTAGTACATCATTATCTTGTACCCAGCCAGAGTCATCTGGAGGAGTATCTCCAACAAATACTTCATCTCCCTTATACCAAGCAGGAATTCTGTGTCCCCACCATAATTGTCTTGATATACACCAGTCATAAGTAATTTCCATCCAGTGATTCATTATTTTTTCATATCTTTCAGGTACAAAATTAACTTTAGTATCTTTATTTTTTTGATTTTCTAAAACTTTATCAGCAAGTGGTCTCATTTTAACAAACCATTGTTTAGATAAATAAGGTTCAATCATAACATTAGTTCTTTCACTATGCCCAACATTATGTTTTATTGCATCTATTTTAATAATTAAGTTCTCTCTTTTTAAATCTTCAACTATTGCATCTCTTGCAACAAAACGGTCCATTCCGTTATATTTTAATGCGTTTTCATTCATCACTCCGTTTGGATTAATTACGCATATCCGTTCTAAGTTATGTCTTACTCCCACTTCAAAATCTAGTGGATCATGTGCAGGTGTTATTTTTACTACTCCAGTTCCAAAATCCATATCTGCGTGGTCATCACTTATAACTGGAATTAATTTATTAACTAAAGGTAATATAACATTTTTACCAATATACTTTTTATATCTTTCATCATTTTTATTAACCGCTACTGCAGTATCTCCAAATAAAGTCTCAGGTCTAGTAGTAGCAACTTCTAAAAAGTCATCACTTCCTTCAAGAAAATACTTTATATGATAAAAAGCTCCATCAACTTCCTTATAAATAACTTCTTCATTTGATAAAGCTGTCATTGCCTCTGGGTCCCAGTTTATAATTCTCTCTCCCCTATAAATTAATCCTTCATCATAAAGAGTTTTAAAAACATGGTTAACTGCTTTATTTAATCCCTCATCAAGTGTAAACCTTTCTTTAGAAAAACATAAAGAAAGCCCTAATTTAGCCCATTGTTCATGAATATTTTTAGCATATTCACTTTTCCAATCCCATGCATATGAAAGCCATTTTTCACGACCCATTTCCCTTGGATTCATACCCATACTTTTAAGTTTAGCATCAACCTTTGCTTGCGTTGCAATTCCAGCATGATCCATGCCAGGAACCCATACCGCATTAAAGCCTTGCATTCTTTTAAAACGTATTAATATGTCTTGAAGCGTAGTATCCCATGCATGACCTAAATGTAATTTCCCAGTTACATTAGGAGGTGGAATAACTATACAATAAGGAACTTTTGATTCATTTTGTTCTTCAAAATAACCTTTATTTACCCAATTTTCATACTTACCTTTTTCAACCATTAAATGGTCATATTTTTTTTCTAACATAA
>JAVXUB010000092.1:0-2868 GCA_036642315.1 Bacilli bacterium | reverse complement strand
TCACGAAGGTGAAGAAAATGAATTTAATTAAAACAATATTTGATAGTGAATATAAAGAACTAATGCGATTTGAAAAAATTGCAAAAGAAATAGAAGCATTAGAACCTACTATACAAAACTTAACTGATGAAGAATTAAAAAGTAAAACAGTAGAATTTAGATCAATGCTTGATGAAGGAAAAACTTTAGAAGATTTAGTTGTTCCTGCTTTTGCTGTTGCAAGAGAAGCAGCATTTAGAACAATTGGAGAAAAACCATTCCATGTTCAAATTATTGGCGGGCTTGCAATTCACTATGGTAACATAGCTGAAATGAAAACTGGAGAAGGAAAAACATTAACTACTACAATGCCAGCATATTTAAATGCATTGCCTGGCAAAGGAGTTCATGTTATTACAACTAATGAATACTTATCAGCTCGTAATGCTGAGTGGATGAGACCAGTTTATGAATCTCTTGGTTTAACTGTAGGAATAAATGTAAGAGAACTTACAACTGAACAAAAAAAAGCAGCATATAATGCTGATATTACATATTCAACTAATAATGAAGTAGGTTTTGATTACTTAAGAGATAACATGGTAGTAAAAGAAGAAGATAGAGTAGAAAGACCACTAAACTTTTGTATTATAGATGAAGTAGACTCTATATTAATAGATGAAGCAAGAACACCACTTATTATAAGTGGTGGAAGATTCAACTCTAATAATATGTATATAGATGCAGATAGAACTGTAAAAAAACTAGTTGAAGAAAAAGATTTTACAATTGATTTAAAAACTAAGAGTGTATCATTAACAGAAGATGGAAGTAAAAAAGTTGAATCTTTACTAAACATAAAAAATTTATATGATTTAGATAACACTGTATTAGTGCACCATCTAAATCAAGCTTTAAAAGCAAATTATGGTTTTAAAGATAATATAGATTATGTAGTACAAGATGATGCCATAATCATAGTAGACCAATTTACTGGTAGACTTATGCAAGGTAGACAATTTAGTGATGGATTACATCAAGCACTAGAAGCAAAAGAAAATGTAACAATTAATACTGAAACACAAACAATGGCAACAATTACATTCCAAAATTTATTTAGAATGTATAATAAACTTTCTGGTATGACAGGTACTGCCAAAACAGAAGAAGAAGAATTTAGAAATATTTATAACATGTATGTTATTTGTATTCCTACAAATAAAACTGTTATAAGAGAAGATTATGCAGATTTAGTTTATTCTAATGAAGCAGGAAAGTATAAAGCTATTGTAAATACAGTAAAAGAAATAAATGCAACTGGAGAACCAATTTTAATTGGTACTATATCAGTAGAAGCGAATGAAAAGTTAAGTAACCTTTTAAAAAAGAATAATTTAAAACATGAAGTTTTAAATGCTAAGAACAATGAAAGAGAAGCTGAAATAATTGCTAAAGCTGGTTTTGTTGGTTCTATTACACTTGCAACAAATATGGCAGGTCGTGGAACAGATATAAAATTAGGTGAAGGTGTAGTTGAACTTGGTGGTTTATTTGTAATAGGAACTGAAAGACATGAGTCTCGTAGAATTGATAACCAATTAAGAGGTCGTGCCGGAAGACAAGGAGACCCAGGAAAAAGTCAATTCTTTGTATCATTTGATGATGATTTAATGCGTCGTTTTGGAACTGAAAAAATTAAAACAATGCTTATGAATGTAGGACTTACTGATGATCAAGCAATCCGTTCTAAATCATTAACAAGAAGTATTGAAACGGCACAAAAAAAAGTTGAAGGAAACAACTATGATATACGTAAGAGTTTGCTTGATTATGATAATGTCTTAAATGAACAAAGAGAAATTATTTATTCAAGAAGAAATGAAATTTTAGATGAAGAAAGTATTCATGAAAGAATTCTTGAAACATTTAAAAATACAATTGATACAATCGTGGAAGACCATATTCCACCAGAAAACTATTTAACTAAAAATGATAAAGAAGAAATAGTAGAATACTTAAACACAAACTTTTTAAAAGGACAAAATTTATCTTTTAAAGATATTGAATCTTTAAAAGATAAAGAAGTTAGTGATTATTTATATAACTTAGTTATAAAAGATTATGAAAAGAAAATGATATCATCACCATTAATGAATGATTTTGAAAAAGCTATATCACTTAGAGTAATTGATTCTAACTGGGTAAACCATATGAGTTCTATGGAACATTTAAAAGAAGGAATAGGACTTCGTGGTTATGGGCAAGTTAATCCAGTTCAAGCATATACCATGGAAGGATATGAAATGTTTGAAGACCTTCTTAATAAGATTGATAGTGACATAGCACTATTCCTTCTTAAAGCAGAAGTAAAGCAAAACATTGAAAGAAAACAAACTTTAGAAGGACATGCAAACGATGGTAAAGAAAAAATTAAAAAAGAACCCATTAAGGTTATAAAAGTAGGTAGAAACGACACATGTCCTTGTGGATCAGGAAAAAAATATAAAAATTGTTGCGGAAAGTAAGATTAAAAAAACAAATATAATTTCGTTTTATTTATAAAAAATCAGAGGACTAAATGAAAAGCATATACTTAAAATATAAAATATTAGTTAATGGGTTATGTACAAAAACAAATTATAGTATTGATGGATTTACTTTAAAAAGATCAAAGTTTGACATAAAAATTTTTAAACATAAATATGATGTGAATAAAAAAGGAATAGATTTTAATTTAAACTTATATTTAATGAATTGCATAAATAATGAGATAGAGTTGTCATATAATTACTTAGAAACAGATAATTTTGAAGAAATAAAAATTTCTAACAAGCAAAAAATTAATTCACAAACAATAACGGAAATATTAATTAATAAAAAAGAAATAAT
>JAVXUB010000091.1:0-2871 GCA_036642315.1 Bacilli bacterium | reverse complement strand
CACTAAGGTTACTTATATTATAATTAATACATCCACCACATAAATCATCATAATAACCTGATTTACTATTAAAATATGGTAAAAATTGCTTAGACATAATATCCCCCCATTTGAATAAAATATATTCTAACATAATCATATGTATTAGTCAAATTACGATTTTTTAAAAATATTTGTTGTGTCAACATATAGGTATTTAACATATATTATTTTAGGTGAAATGTTATGGATAAATCATTAAAAAAAGTTGTAATTGACCCAGGCCACGGAGGAAAAGATCCTGGTACTATCGCTAATGGTATAACAGAAAAAGATTACAATTTATTAATAAGTAAGTATATTAGTAAAAGACTAAATGAACTTAATATTGAAAACAAACTAACAAGAGAAAGTGATGATACTTTAGACCCAAATGAAAGACCTAAAAAAATACAAAGTTTTTATGGTAATGGAAGTGATGTAGTTGTTGTATCTAATCACATAAATGCAGGTGGTGGAGATGGCGCAGAGATTATTTATTCTCTTCGAAATAACGATAAATTTGCAAATACAATTGCAAAAGAATTAGAAACAACTGGGCAAAATGTAAGAAAAATTTATCAAAGAAGACTACCAAGTAATCCAGCTAAAGATTATTATTATATAATGCGTGATACACCATTAAATGAAACTGTAATTGTTGAATATGGTTTTGCAGACTCAACTGGAGATGACGTAGATGAATTAAAAAATAACTGGGAATCTCTAGCTGAAGGTGTAGTTAAAGCAATAACAGATTATGTTGGTGGTAAATATATTGCACCAATTGGATCAAACTATTATACAGTGAAACTTGGAGACAGTTTATACAGTATAGCTAAAAAGTTTAAATTAACAATAAATGAACTAAAAGATGCTAATAACTTACAAAGTAATTTATTAAGTGTCGGACAAAATATTATAATACCTAAAAAAGAAATAAAAGAAGAACTTATTACTTATACAGTGAAACCTGGAGATACTTTATATAGTATAGCCAAAAAATTCAATATAAGTGTTGATAAGTTAAAAGATATCAACAAACTATCTACAAATTTACTTAGTATTGGAGAAGTTTTAAATATAAATGAAGGAAAAACAGATGTAGCAGAAGACATTTCAAAATATTATGTTAAAAAGGGAGATAGTTTATATAGTATAGCAAAGAAATATAATACTAATGTTGATACATTAAAATCATTAAATAAACTTAATACTGATGTTTTATCAATAGGTCAAATACTAACTTTACCAAGCATCAACAATAAGGTAACATATGTTGTTATAAAAGGAGATAATCTTTATAATATAGCAAGTAAATTTAAAACAACAGTAAGTGCTATTAGTGAATTAAACAATTTATCAACATCAAATTTATCAATAGGTCAAACATTATTAATACCATAAAAAAAGAAACTATGAATTTAGTTTCTTTTTTCTTAATTTTTCTTTTTCTTTTAATTTCTTTTTCTTAGCTTTAATTCTTTTTTTATTTTCAATAATTATCTTTTTTAATCCAGGAAACGCTTTAATTAATCTATTATATAAATATTTATTATTTTGTATAGCGTTTTTAATATGTTTTTTAATATCTTCTGTAGAGTCTTTTTTCAAATTCTTAGTCATATTTTTTAAATTAAAAATTATATTAAATGACATTATATTATCTACTATAAAGAGTACTGCTAATATAACCGCAATAAGCATTACTATATTACTAGGAATATTATTAATAATATTCATTACAAATGGATTAATAAAGCTAATAACTAAAACACCAGCTACTCCAAAAGGTATCATTGTTTCTAAACAAATTCTTCCATTAATATTAAATTTCATATCTGAATAATCCCACCAACGCATTTTAAATAACTTTTCCATAATCCAACTAGTAAAATATTCAAGAATTGAACAAATTATAATAGATAAAGCAAATAAAGCAAATGGTTCTTCAGCGTAATCTGATAAAAATAAAACAAATAACAAACAGCCCCAACCATATATTGGACAATAAGGACCTATTAAAAATCCTCTATTAACAAACTTCTTATTTTCAATTAAAGATAAAGTAACTTCGCAGCACCATCCTAAAAATGAATATAAAATAAATAGTATAAAGTAAGTAGAAAACATAATATCACCACACATAATAATAATTATATCTTATTTTGGAAATATATCAACAAAATTCAAATATCTCCTAAAAAAAGTATGAATAATTAGTAATAATGTCCCTATTTAGAGAACGAATAATTAATGAAAATTATAAGTTTCAAAAAATCATTATAACTTGACAATCACACGGACAAATGTTAAAATGACAGTGTGAATGACAAGAAAGGATAATTATGAAAAAAGAGATAAAAAAATTTGTTACTGAAAATTATATTGAAATAATAACTAAACTTATGAATTGTAACAATGGTTATATATTATCTGAAATGCTAGAACAATTTGATATTCATCGTATGTATTTAACTATTATGAAAAATAAAGGCTTGATTGAAAGAGTATCTAAAGGAGTTTATATAGATTCTAAAATTATAGAAGATAGTTATTATACACTAAGCATAAGCACGCCTAAATTAATTTATTCACATATGACAGCACTTTATTTTCATGGATTATCAATTAAAGCAGCAGCTAGTAGTTATGATATTACAGTTCCTCAAAAATATAATGTGGCTAAACTGAAAAATCATAATGTATTTTATGTTAATGATGATGTATATGAATTAGGACTAACTGAAGTAAAAACCCCGATGGGAAACACTGTAAAATGCTACGATATTGAAAGATGTATCTGTGATATCATAAGATCAAAAAAACGCATGGATATGGAATATATTAAAC
>JAVXUB010000090.1:0-2873 GCA_036642315.1 Bacilli bacterium | reverse complement strand
ATTCTTCTTCTTTTTTTTGAAAATGATTATTTTCTAACATTTGTTTACTTCTTTGTGAAGCAACATGAACTAGTTTATATTTAGAATCTACAACATTTAATAACTTATCAATTGATGGATATAACATTCTACACACTTCCCTTACATTATTATAGTACTAGATAACGTAACATTAATGCAATGAAACGCATCACTTTTGACACTTTATTGACAAAGTTTACGCAAAGCTTCTAATATTACGACCATAGCCCAAGTATCTTGTTGACAATAAGTAACTAATGCTTGATACATTAAAGCAAATTCTTCTTTTGACATTTTATTATAGTTAGCATATGCAACTATTGCTTCTGTTCCATTTTTTACTTCTAAATCTTTATAAGAAAGATCACTAAAAGCTGGTAAAGTTTTCTTTATTGAAAAAGAACCAGTTAAGTCTTTAGAGTAATAGTTAGGTAACCCACTTCGCTCTTCATCAAAACCTAAATTAACATACATATCTTTTTTTGTATTAACAAGCCACATCAAATCAAATCCCCGATTATACATTCCCATTAAAGAATCTTTATATTCAGGAAAAATTCTTGCAAGTTCTTTAATTCTTCCTTTTTCAAAAGATACATTTTGAGCAAATAAAGTGCCTTTTGTTGGATCTATATATTTAATTAACATTTTAACTAATTCTTCACGTTCATCATTATCAAAAGTTTTAGCTAAAAATACATAATTATCTTTAAATTTATCACATACTCCAGGTGTGTTTTCAATATGTAAACTAAACTCAAATGGAGATTGTATATAAGGAGTTTCTCCTCTAAACCTAGGAAGTGGACAAGGAAGTGTTTCAAAATCTAAATGATATATTGGATACTCTAACTCTTTTAACCCAGCTATTATTTTTTCTTTATCAACATACACCCGATTAAATCTTACTGCATCTCTTTGAATATGATGCTTTTTATTTCGTATCCATTCTTCTGGTACATCTAACATTTTTAAATATCCATGATTAATTAAATCAAGTCCTTTTATTACGTTACCTGATTCATCTTTAAACCCAGAACCATTATTTAAATAGTTTAAACTAGAATTATATGGAGGTATATCTTTACCACATACAGTACTTAAAAAAGGACATTCTTTAGAACCTTTTCGCTCACACCATTTACCCATGGGACAACCACTTACATCAAGATTAAATAAATATCTTTCAAGCTTCATTTCTAAGTTTTCAATAATCGGCATATATTCTTTAGTAATATTAGTTAAATCAATAAATACAATTAATTCATTATCAGATTCATCTTTATCATATACTGCTTTACCATCTTTATAAACGCCATCAAAAACATAATCAAAATTTAATACAGCTAAATAATAATGAACATCTTTTAATGCATCTTCATTATTACTTTCTTTATATTCACCTTCTAAAAAATATCTTTGAATAGCAAGGTCAAACACATAAGAACCAACATCACCAAATCTATCAAATAACTTTTCTCTTTGCTTTTGATAATTTTCAATAGGCATTTCACTAGCGATAGGATATCCTTCTATTTCATCTTTTAAAATATAAGTATTCTTTTCTTTATCAAAATAAAATATTGGATACTTTTCACATTTTTTATTACCGCTTTCAAGTTTTAAATACTTACTACTAGTAGTTGCTTTAACCTCAATTATATTTGTTCCATTATCATTTTCATTATAAATATCAACATAACAAATATATTTAATACCATTTTTATTAAATTCAAAACTTTCTTGATTAAAAGTAGAGTCAGCATAAACACTAGACCCACCAAAATAAATATTAGTAACCCTACCAGCTTCACTTTCAACTTGTTTATAATAAGGCATTAAAGCTTTCATTTGAATATTTTCTTTATGAGTTAAATCAACAGTTAATTCCTCATCTTCATACATAGATTTAAGTAAATCTCCGATATCTTCTTTTTCTTCACGAACTTTATATTCATCATAACTTATATCAGCATCAAGTTTTTCAACTCTTACTTCTTCAAGTGCAACATACCTAGAGCATCTAGTAAAATTTATAAAATCAGTTTTAGTTACAGCCATAATTAAACCAAAACCTTAGCAACTATATTGTCTTCTTCTTTACTAATTTTTACCTTTACATCATTTAATTTATTATTTTCACTTCGAGGATCTTTTACTACACCATCATTACTTATAACAAACCCTTTTACTGCAAGCTCATCAACTGTTACATAAACATCTTTTTCAGTTTTAAATAAATCTTTATTACTCAACCCATAAAGTGTAGCTTGTTTTTCAATCGAACTTATCTTTTGTTCATATAAATCTTTATTATAATTAACATTAAAAGCATAAGATACCTTATTTGCTACAAAAAAATATCCAACACTAAATACAGCTAATACAATAACAAGTTCAATAACAGCATATCCATTTTTTTTCATTTAAACACCCTCTTCTCTTGAAAAACCACGATATTCCCACAAAGGAAAGTTCTTCTTTATTTCAATTATTTTAGTTAGCATTAATTCTTTTAACTTTTCATTATTAAATTCAAAATAATTACTTATGGTAATTTCTAAATTAACACGAGCTGTTTCTTCATCATTAAGTGAATTATAAAGGTAAGGAATTATTATTTTATTATCCACAAATAGTATATCATGATTTTTAAAAACATAGTTTCTTTTTAATGTTTTTATTAACTTTTTATAACTTTTCATACCATGATGATATGTAGTATTCCCTAAATTAATTAACTCATATTTAGTAAAATTCTTTATTACATTACTCTTTAAATACTTATTAATTCTTTTTTTATTATTTAATTTTGTACTTATAATAGCACCATTTTTTATGAAATAATTACT
>JAVXUB010000089.1:0-2910 GCA_036642315.1 Bacilli bacterium | reverse complement strand
TTTAAGATACTTATTTTTATATACATTAAAAATTATCATAGTTTAATAAAAAAAGTCATATACTTGTACAAATAAATAAAGGAGAAAATGCATAATGAAATTTAGAAAGCAATTATTAAAAATGAGCGTTGTTTCATCTATGATAATAGTTAGTTTAGTGGGGTGTAGTAATAATTCAGGAGCATCTACAGAGAAATCTATAAAAGGGGATCCAATTAAAGTTTTAGAAAATAAAAATGCAAGAGCAGCAATCGCATTAGCATTAGATAAGCAACTTATGTGTGATAGTATATTGAATAATGGATCTACAGCTGTAAATTATTTAGTTGCAGAAGGTCTAGCCTTTGATTCAGAAGGAAAAGATTACAGAGAATTTGCAGGCGATATGGGATATGAGCATAATGATGAGGAAGCTAATAAGGCATGGGATAAAGCAAAAGAAGAGTTAGAATTTGATGTTGTAGAGTTAGATTTCCTAACAGCTGAAGGTGATAATAGCAAAAGGCAGGCTGAATTTATACAAGCAGAACTTCAAAGTTCACTACCTGGATTAACTGTAAACATAAAGCAACAGCCAATGAAACAACGATTTGAGTCAGAAGAAAAAGGAGATTATCACTTTACATATTCAAACTGGAATCCTGATTACCCAGATCCATTAACATTTTTAGAAACTATGCAAACTGGAATAATGTATGGGCTGACAAGTGGATATTCAAATGTAGAGTACGATAAATTAGTAAATGAAGGTAAAAATTCAACAGATCCAATAAAAAGTTGGGAAAATTATGCAAAGGCAGAAAAAATCATGTTAGATGATGCGTTTTTAATACCATTGAGCCAAACTGCTAGTGCATATTTAGAAAAAGATTATGTAAAGGGCAGAGTTCTATATCCTTATGGATCTCCAGCAGGATATAATTGGGTTGAACTTGGTGAAGGAAGAACAGCATTAAATTTGAGTTCTACAGCAGATATTCCTACTTTAGATGTAAGCAAGGCTGGAGATACAGTGTCATCTGAAGTTTTAACTAATGTAATGGAAGGACTTACTCGAGTAGATAAAGATGGAAAGGTTATTCCAGGAATGGCTGAAAGCTGGGAAAAATCAGAAGATGGAAAAACATGGACTTTTAACATAAGAAAAGATGCCAAGTGGTCGAATGGGGATAAAGTAACGGCAAAAGACTTTGAATTTTCTTGGAAGAGAACATTAAATCCTGAAACAGCATCAGGGTATGCATTTATTATGTATGACATAGTTGGAGCTAAGGAGTATAACTTAGGGGAGAAAAATAATCCAGATGAATTAGGAATAAAGGCAGTAGATGATTATACATTAGAAGTAAATTTAGTAAGACCTGTACATTACTTTGATAGTTTGATGTTCTTTAAAACATTCTTCCCGCAAAATCAAAAGGTAGTAGAAAAGTTTGGTAGTGAGTATGGTACTAGTAAAGATGCAATGGTTTATAATGGACCATTTACTATGACGGAATGGAAATTTGAAGATGTATATATAATGAGTAAAAATCCTAATTATTGGGCTAAAGATACTGTGAAGATAGAAAATGTAAATACTAAAATAGTAAAAGATAGTAATGCAGCTCTAAACTTATATGAAACAGGTCAAATAGATGTAGTTGGATTAACTTCTGAAAATGTTGATAGATATAAAGATTCTCCAGAGTTTAAGACAAGTAAAAAAGCAGGAACTACATTCTTACAAATAAATGGAGGTAATCATTAAAACATAAAAAAGACAGGTTCCGATACCTGTCTTTTTTCAGTGGATTGATAAAATTATTTAAAAAGAAGTATATTATAAATAAAATTTAAATTATGAAAAAAAGAAATTAAATTTATACTAAGATTATATCCAAATACTTCTACTTAATACATAAATTTAAAATATTTATTCAGCTTTTTTCTTTTGTAGATATTTTGATATTAAAGCTCTTTCAAGATAATATATTGCTAAGGTAAATAATCCTAAGGTTAATCCTTGTTTAATGTTGTTTGAAGATACTATAACCCCGACATTCCTTGCCTAAAATGTAATATAATATTATGGTAGATTAGTTATATATTAACCTCAAGCAACAGATATTTAACTATTAATAAATTTTATATAAAGTAAATTAAAGGGTTTATAGGGGGACTAACATGAATAAAATGGAAAAAACTATGGATGATATATCAAACTTTATATATAAAAGTTATGAGCGAAGAAAAAGTCATGAAAAGTTAATGAGAGAAGGTATGAAATTTTTAGGGGAGTGTATTTTATTGCCAATTAAAGAAGTAAAAGAATCTTTATCAGAGGATAAAGATAAAAAAACTAAATAAAATGAAAAAGACAGTTTTTGGAGCTGTCTTTTTTATTAAGTAAATATTAAAATACGAACTAAAAATAAAAAAAATATAAAAATGTTATTGATTTGAATGGATATATATGGTATAAATTAAATATAACGTACAAAAATTATAAAAATACGAATAATGTTCGTTAGTTGACAAAAAAGGATGGATAACAAAATATGAAGAAATTATTAGCTATGTGTGCGGTATTGGTATTATCAGTTACTATGTTGGTGGGGTGTACAACAAAAGCAGAAGAAAAGAACAAGCAGGTATTAGGTGTAATTGGGGCAATGGAAGAAGAAGTAAAGATTTTAAAAGATAAAATGAACATAGAAGAAACTGTTGATGTTGCAGGAATGGAGTTTTATAAAGGAACTCTTGATAATAAGAATATAGTATTAGTTCGTTCAGGGGTTGGAAAAGTAAATATGGCTACTTGTACTCAAATTTTAATAGACAAGTTTAACGTAACAGCTCTTGTTAACTCAGGTGTTGCAGGAACTATGGATAAAAATTTAAATCAAGGAGATATAGTTATTTCAACAG
>JAVXUB010000088.1:0-2925 GCA_036642315.1 Bacilli bacterium | reverse complement strand
GTTTGATGTGCTAGTGTTGAATCTATTGGATCATTAATCATTTTACCATCTACGACCATAACACTTGAAGT
Source organism: Bacilli bacterium (assembly GCA_036642315.1). Classification (GTDB taxonomy): domain Bacteria; phylum Bacillota_I; class Bacilli_A; order RF39; family UBA660; genus Onthocola_B. The sequence goes on along the minus strand of JAVXUB010000088.1, from coordinate 2,854 downwards.
TCCACCATCAAGGTTTGCAGCATTTATTGCTCCATAATTAGCCATTATTTCAGTTAAATCTACCATTGATGCACCTTTTGTTCTAAACTCATTACTATCAACTACTAAAAATAATACTATACCATCTTTTCTTTGACCAATAGCAGTTCTAGCTGCATATCCCCAGCCGCCATTACCTCTAGTAAATGCGTTTTTACCATTTACTATTAAGAATGGGTTCATTGATACAGCATCTCTTACACCTAACTTTAATGCTTCATTTGCACCTTTATTATTTAATAAAACTAAAACATTATCATGAGTGATACCTATAACTCCACCAGTTGTTCCATTTTCATTATCAGTTATTATTTTACTATCTTTAATGGTTACTCCAATTGGAGTTGAACCATTACTGTTATATCCAGGATCCCAGAATCCTCCACCATTAATTGCTAATATAGCTTTATTGTCTTTTGCAATATCAGCTGCATATCTTCCATACTTTCTAAGTCCTTTTGATACTCCTACTTTAACTTTACTAGGGTCATATACTGCTGCTAAATAAGCTTTACAACCATTAAGAGTAAAATTTATTATTTTATAGTCAGCTCCTTTTTCACGATCTAATATTGCTTTATCAAATTCATTTTTATACTCAACAACTGGTTTTTCTACTTTATCTATTAAAGAACTATCAGTGTCTTCATCAAAATCTTTAATATAATTATCTCCTAAAACTTCTTTAATAGTATCGCTACTATAAAACCACTTACAATAATATTGATGATTCATTGTAGCCATTGCAGTAGTAATTAACCATTCACGAAAGTTTTTAACGGGTCCATAAAGAACAAATACAAATGATGAACAACCAACTAAATAAATACTTAATAAAACAGATACAACTACTGTTTTCCATTTTTTAAAAATTGTTTTTTTCTTAAATCTAATTAATAAATAAATACTATATAATAATACTAAAATAAATATTATTAAGAATGTTAGAATTATTCTATTTAAAAATTCACTTATTAAATAATTACTATTATTTCCTATAACAAAGAGTACTGCTAATGTTATTATAAAAAAGTTACTAATCAATAATAATACTAAACCTAATTTTTTTTTATTCATAATTACCGCCTATCAATTATTCATTTATATCATATTTTATATATATTTTCAATATAATCTTTTACTTCATTAATGGTAGATGTAAAACAATTATAACTTACATCAAACCATTTAACATCCATTTTATTTTTAAACCATGTATATTGTCTTTTAGCATAATGTCGACTGTTTTTCTTTATTTCATCTATTGCTGTATCAAGTTCTACTACCCCATTTAAGTATGCAATAATCTCTTTATACCCAATTGCAGTTTTTAAAATTCTACTATCTGGATATTTTAAATTTAACTTTTTTACTTCATCTATTAAACCAGAATTAATCATATTATCTACTCTTTTATTAATGTTTTCATATAGTGTTTTTCTGTTTGTTGTAAGCCCTACTATAGTTACACTATATAAAGGAACTGGTTCTACATTTTCAGTTTCTTTTTTACTTAGAAATCTAATTAATCTAACTCGGTTATTTTTATCAATTTGCATATTTTTATCTTTTAATAATGCCATATTAAATAATTCTTCTGTCGTAAAGTTATTAAATTCAATATTATTTTCTTCTTCACTAAAACGATAATCTAAAATACCAGCACAAAGATAAAGTCCAGTACCACCTACTATAATTATATTTCTATCTTTGTATTTTTCCAGTAATTCACGAAAGTTTTCTTGATAGTTTTTAACTGAGTAATATTCATTAGGCTCTAATATATCAATTAAAAAGTGTTCGATGCCTTCTTTTTCTTCTTCAGTTACTTTAGCACTTCCTATATTTAAGCCTTTATATATTTGTGTTGCATCACAGCTTATTATTATAGCATTATACTTTTTTGCAAGCTCTACGCTAAGCTTTGTTTTACCAACTCCTGTTGGACCTACTACTGCAATAATCATTTTTTCATCACCTTTTAAAGTATATCATAAAATTGACAAAATCATGAAGTATTGTTATATTATGTTTGGTGATTTTAATGGATGTAATTGGTATTATTTGTGAATATAATCCTTTTCATAATGGACACATATATCACACTGAAAAAATAAAAGAACTTTATCCTGATTCTATTATTATATTAATATTAAATGGATATTTTTTAGAACGTGGTGAAATAAGTATTTTAACTAAAGAAGATAAAACAAAAATAGCGTTACTTCATAACGTTGATTTAGTAGTAGAACTTCCTTTTATTTATGGAACCCAATCAGCTGATACATTCGCTAGAGTTAGTTTAAAAATATTAAATGAATTAAAGATTGAAAGGCTAGTTTTTGGAAGTGAATCTAATGATATAAAAGGAATTACTGAAATAGCTCTTTTTCAACTTAATGATGCGACTTTTAATGAAAAAGTAACAGAGTATTTAAGTGAAGGGTTAAACTATCCTACTGCACTAGCTAAAGCTTTAAACAAAAAGAATTTTTCTTATTTACCAAATGATCTTTTAGGCATTTCTTACATTAAAGCAATAAAAAAAGATAATTTAAAAATTGATGCTATTACTATAAAAAGAACTAATGATTATAAAGATATAAAAAGTAATTCTACAATTATCAGTGCAACAAACATAAGAAATAAAATTAAAAATAAAGAAGATATTACTTCTTATTTACCTGAAAACTCAATTAATAACTTAGTAAATGTTAATTATGATAAATATTTTTTATTACTTAAATATAAAATTAATACAGACTTATCCCTTGATAAATATTTAGATGTTGATGAAGGAATTGAATACAGATTA
>JAVXUB010000087.1:0-2931 GCA_036642315.1 Bacilli bacterium | reverse complement strand
GGGTCTCTAAAATCACACGGGGATAAGTGAAATCGTTGTGTAAGATAACTAGGGGTAAAAGTAACCCCAGAATTCCTTAGTTCAAATTGAATTTCTAATTTAACGAATGAGAATACTGAAATCGAAAGTTATAAAATTAGCTTTATAGTGAAACCGCACCATATCAATGGTACGGTTTTTTAAATTTGATTTTTTCTACTACAAAATCATAATTTTCACTATAACGAAGATAAATTGTATCCTCTTTAAAACTAACCAGTGCAGTATCTTTTTGATCATTTATTAAGAGTGTATTATGATCCACGATTGTAAGATGTATATTCTCGCAAATAAAGTTTCTAGTTATCCATGTATATACGTGATATTGCTGAATTGTTTCAATGTTTATTTTATTCACTTTGTATTTGTCTCCTGATTGTTTATCGAAAATCATCTTTTTTCATTGTAGGATTCAGTCTAAACGTGGCATCATCGTTCAAGACATATAAGGCACGATTTCTAAATCTTTCCCATCGCTTGTAGCCATTTGAGTTATGTTTCAACTGTTTAATTACTTTATTTCTATTTTCAATAATACCGTTATTTATTTTTTTATTATTTTCCTTATCGACAATGATAAACGAATTTATCACTTCTTTTTTCCATCTAGTCAAAGTATTTGAGAATGAAATCATTTCAGTTAAACCACTAGTTCTGAATTCAATGATGAGTTCTCCTAGTTCTTTTTTTGCCTTTTCAAATGTACAATTTTTATAAAATTGATCCATCTTATATTTCAGATTAATAGCCTTTGTTAAGTCATCATTAATATCAAGCATCAATCCTTGGATATCATACAGGTTAAGATATCGCATCAGCTTTTTGTTATATAATTTTTCATAGTTTGGATCTAGAAGATTCACAATTTTACCTTCCACTTTTTTATTCATATTCTCTGCATTTTTAAATAGAAGCCAATGAAACTTCTTTAAAAGATAGTATTGGTTATCTTTACGTTTATATTCTTCTTTTTCTTGTATGGAAAGAGACTTCATGTCTTTTACTTTAGATGGCTTTATTCTACTCATTATTTTAATCCTTATCTTATCAATTTGTTTGTGCATCTCCTGTAGAAGATGGAATTTATCTACAGAAACGACAGATGATGGAAAATAGTCTTTCGCTAAGATACGATAGGTATCCCACATATCGATAGATACAATTTCAACTTTTTTTCTTTCTTCTAGTGGTATAAAAGAAAGATATTTTCCCAGCTCAACTTTCTTTCTAGAGGGGAATAGGTCTATAGTGGAGCCAGTTGTATAATCCACAAAGACACAGACATAATTGCTATCCACACTTTGAAACGCATACACTTCATCAATACATAAGTAACGAGGCAATAGTTTTCTAGAAATGGAAACATGTGCATCAAAGATAGCTGCAGCTGTAGTGGGCGATATATGATGTCTATCACTTACTGTTTTAAACGTTTCTGTAGCCTTTTTTAGATCATTCAAGACATTATATACGGTCAATGAGGAGATCTTCATATTCTTATAAGAAAAAGGGTTATGTTCATAGAAAGTTTTAGAACATATGGGGCATTTGTATCTTCTTGCTTTATAATTTATAAAACATGGGGTATTTGTAGTAAGAGAGTGGATGATTTTTTTAGTTGTGTAATCTTTTACGGTGGAAGTTTCAAATTCACATATAGGACAGACATGAGGTTTCTTGACGAGTTTAATATTTGCGTAAAGACCATCAGGCTTATGTGATATATTGATTGATTCCACGTTTTCGCGTTGTAAATTGAATAATTGGAGTATGTGGGCGTCACTTAAAGAACAGGGATCTTTGAATATACTCATAGACCATCTCCTGTGGTTGGATAAATAGAAAACATACTGTGTTACCTCCTTGATTTTACCTTGATTCAGTGTATAAGTTAACTTACACTAGCAGTATAAAGGAAAAGTCAGAAAGAACAAAGAAATCTTATGTGGGTAAGGTAGAAAAATGTATTTTATCTAAAAAGAATGGAAAATTACACAATTTTTTAATTTGCATAAACTGCTTTTTAAAAAGAGAAAAACAATATGATGGTAAATGAATGTCCAAAGAAATTTTAGACTCTGCCAAACAAGCTTCCCAATGTGTTTTATATTGTTTCTTAATATAGCGAATAGTAGATTCTTCAATCATATAAGTAATCATTAGATCCTCATTCGGTTTTGAAAGAATACTCCCAATGATATCAAGGTGTTGTCTGAGCATAATTTGAGAATAAGGAATGATACATGAAAACATAACGGCATGAGTATGCTTACAGTTAGAACATTTAACTCTTAAAACTTTTAGAACGGAAGTGCCATGAATGGTTTTGATTTTCCTATTATAATAAGCATGTTTTGTAAGACAATGATCACTTCCACAGGAACATTCTATATTAGTGAAATCTAAAGTACTAAGTATATTGTTATATAAAATCTGGAAATTAATAATATCTTCATCAAAAGTATTGAAAAAATCGTTTATAAGGGTTATCATATAAATACCTCAAAGGGTAGATAAGAATTTGGCGTGGTAGTTTGGATTCTTATCTTTTTTTTATACTATAAAGATATAAGAACTGCTTATAAAATGCAATAGAATGATTTGAATAATAGACGATCCTTTCATCACTTTTTTATTTAATGATAAGTTGGTGATAATTTCGGGGTTTTAGTTGAAATATATGAAAATAAAAAAAGGGTATACCTTTCATGAGACAAGAGGTATACCAAAAGAAGGACAAGCATATAAAAGTTAAAAAGTAACTAAAAACACAAAATAAGCTTTTTAGTATGCCGGAACCCCAAGGTTGTTTGTTTAGGATAGAAACACATGTACTACAAAACCCCAAGTAATTTTGTTTAAAGCGATTTCCCCAGGTTATTTTAAAAACTC
>JAVXUB010000086.1:0-2953 GCA_036642315.1 Bacilli bacterium | reverse complement strand
AATTGATGCATATTCTTAACCATATAAAATGGATACTTTTCATTAAAGAAATCTAAAGATTCATCAATAGTACCATTTTGGTAAGACATTTCAATCATTTTTTTAACATCATCTAAAACTGGGTTTTCTAAAATGCCAGAGTCCCGTACACCTTCAAGAGATTTAACAAAACTTTGAGTAGTATTAAATTCCATTATAACATTAGTAGTATAAGTTTGTATTTGTTCAAAAACATATTCACTATATACTCTTTGACATCTTAAATATGCTAAATATGGTATAAAAGCAATTGCAATAACTGCATAAATAACACCAATAATAATACTAAAAAAGTAAAAATAACCAATTAAGGCAGCAACTCCACCAAATAATATAACTTGTGTAATATATTGTCTAGCATTATATTCTTGACCTAATTCAATTGCTTTTTCACGAACTATTTTAAAAGAATATGGAGCATATTTATCATATACTCTAGAAACTTGTGTAACTAAAAATCTATATACATTTTCACCAGGATTTCTTCTATAAAGTATTACAAAAAGAAGAATTAATAAAAGTACAATCAATTCTATAAAAGTTCCCATTTATTACACATCCTTTCAATTATAAGCTTTCTATTGCTTCTTCATTTACATCATCATTATTATCATTTTTTATAAAATAATCATCTTTAATATTTACTCCTTGTCCACCTAAATATCCAATAAGATACTTAGAAGGATTATTAAAAGCAAACTTACCATCTAAACTTTTTTTATAAATAATATTAGTTCCAGCAACATTATTTTCATCAACAAAGAACTCTACTACTTCAACAATTTCTCTTTGAAACCTATTAAGTTCTTTACTCATATAACCTTTTACATGGACACCTATTTGAACATATCTATGAATTGATTTTAAAAATTGATCAATATCTATATTAGTTTCAAGTAAACTATACATACGCATTGGTATATTAAGTGCTCTATCTGAGTGTATTGTTGATATTATATTATGTCCTGATGAAATTGAGTTTCTAACAGCAGTAACAGCCTCAGCCGAACGAACCTCAGATAGTAAAATCCATCTTGGATTCTGTCTCATACAAGTTACTAAAACATCACTATAAGAAGCTATATTATTTGTTTTCATCGCTACAATATCACGATGTGGAAATATTTTATCTAAGTGAAGCTCTAAAGTATCTTCAATAGTAATTATTTTTTCATTTTCTTTTGTATGACTAGCTAAATACTTTACAAGCTCAGTTTTACCACTACCAGTTTCACCACTTACAATTATGTTACAGTGACCTTCAACACATGTCATTAAAAAGTTATGTAAATCTTCAGTAACATACTTTTCATCAATTAATTTTTCTTTATTAAGTCTTATTTTAGCAGGAGTTTTTCTTATAACACAAGCAACTCCATTAGTAGCAATTGATTCATGTACAAAGTTAAGACGTAACTCAGCAGATTCAGCATCCAAAAAAGGATGGGCCATATTAAACGTTTTTCCCATTACATTTGAGCACTGAAAAGCAAGTTTTTCCATAAAAGTGTTATTAACTTCAGGCTTATCAACTGAATATACACCTTTATCAAGAGTCTTTAACCAAATTCTACCACCATTTGAGTAAGATACATCGGTAATATTATCTTCTTCTAAAAACTCTTTTAAAGGTCCAAAATCTATTTGTGAAAATATAGCATCGTTCACTAGGACCACCCTCTTTTTTTATAATTTTTTATGCATCAGGTATAACTACAGATCTAGCAAGTATATAATCTCTTAAAACTTCACTAGTAACTTTAGTATCTCCTGCTTCTTCTGTATACATTTTATTTCTTGGTACTGGATTTATTGTAATACCAGATATATATTCTGCTTTTTTAAGTAACAAATATAAATCATCCGGTACAGCGAATAGTAATAATGCTGGAGTTCTAGTTGATTTAGAGTCAAATACATTTTGACCTTGACCATCTCTTACAGCAAGTACTTCAATACGTTCAATTAATTTACCATATATTACTTTTCCATCTTCATTAGCTTTTAAATATAAATCAATTCTATCTCCAGGATATATTGAATTAGCATAAGTAGATGCATTATTAACACCTAATTGATAAATAGTATAATTCTCAGGTATAGAATCAAATACTGAATTAGGAAGTTCTGCTTTTACAACAACTTGATTCTTATAAAATAAACCACCAGCAGGAATTGATGTTCCTGTTGATATATAATGTCCTATAAGTTCATTTACATTAGTTATTATTTTAGCAGTTTTAAGTAAACTACTATTCACTTCTATATAACCAATATTATCTTTAGTTATTTCTGAAGTAGCAGTAATTTCTTTTAAAGCATAAGGCACTTTCATAGGACTTATCGCTTGATTAACTCGATAATTATAAAATACCCATAAAATTATAACTCCTGCCAATATTCCTAAGATAGTAACAGTATTTTTATTTGTAAAAAACTTTTTTAATGTAGCCAACAAATTTCCCATTTTTATTCCTCCTTTTATTCCTTAATAGGATTTCCTTCAATTATTGCATCAATTCTATTTACTATATCAAATGTAGTAGAATCTCCTACAACATTAAAGGTACTTGATTTACTTTTCACTTCTACACTAGCTTTTGGTGGAGCTTCATATACTCCATAAAAGCTTACAGTATAAGTAGTAGTTAAAGAAGCAGTCTCTGCAAATCTTCTTAAAAAGCTTTCAAAAAACTTTTCTTTATTAATTTTTATTTCACCATATTGTCTATAGTAAGCAAAATCAACTGCATCAACCATTGATGCCTCAGTTATTTCCTTAACAAGATAATAATCTTGCGTATCTTTTGATGTAACACTTTGTACAAGAAGCATTATTACAACTACAAATACTCCAAGTAATATTAACCAGTATCCCCAAAACGCATTTTTCATTTAACTTTGCTCCTTTCTA
>JAVXUB010000085.1:0-3041 GCA_036642315.1 Bacilli bacterium | reverse complement strand
TGTCTTGTAATTATAGCAATACTTGCAAGAGCACCACCTAAAGCAAGGGATCCTAAGTCTCCCATAAATATACGTGCTGGGTGAGAGTTAAACATCAAGAAACCTCCCAAAGCCCCAACTAAAATAAATGAGAATATCGCAATTTCTTGGTAACCTTCTACATAACCTGTATTCCATGAAATAATACCATAAGCAAAGAATGCAATTGCAGCAAGTCCAGCAGCAAGTCCATCTAATCCATCAGAAATATTAACTGCATTAGTCGTACCTACTAGTAAAAATAAAATAAATATTCCAAACATCCAACCAAGTGGTATTACTATATTTAATAAACTAAACCTTAAAGTAGAGTCTCCTCCACCTTTCATAAATAAATAAAAGAATACTAAAGCAATAATCATTTGTAATAAAAATTTTGTTACAAGGGATATACCACCATTATTTTTTTGTTTTATTTTTAAATAGTCATCTAAGAATCCTAAAAAACCATAAGAAAGAAATACAAAAACTACTATAATTAAGTTATAACTTATTTCAATACTACCTTTAAAATATAATAAAATTAATGCAAGTATTACGGGAATAATAAATATTACTCCACCCATTGTTGGTGTTCCTTCTTTTTTTAAATGTCGCTCAGATATAAGGTGACTGACACTTTGACCAAAATGTAATTTTTTAAACAACGGTATTACAATTAAACCTGTTATTAATGCTAGAATAAAACCAAGCATTACAGCCATTGCGGCTTTCGCAAGTATTAACATAAAACACCTCTTTTCTTTACTTATTATACTATATATTTACTAAATATTCCCTTTATAAATTTATGTTTTACAATACTTAACATGAATTAATTTAACATTAAACCAACTGTACTACCTTCTTTAACAAATGTATTTCCTTTAGGTGTTTCATAAACAACACTTTGTCCTACTCCACTATATTCTAGTTTGAATCCTTTTAAAACTTTTTTAGCTTCTTCTAAATCCATTCCTACAACATCTGGTAAAACTACATATTTTGTATCAAGCCATGTATATTCTTTAGCCATACCTTCAGTTGATGGTTTTATATTTAAAATATCTATTGCTGAAGTTAAGATATTTTTTGCAACTGGAGCTGATACTGTACCTCCATATTGTGAAACATTTTTTGCGTTTTGTACTGCTACGTAAACTACTATTTCAGGATTATCTGCAGGCATAAAACCAATGAATGATAAAATATATTTAGAGTGAGAATAAGCTCCGTTTTCAACAGTTTGGGCAGTACCAGTTTTTCCTCCAACTCGAAAGTTTTCAATGTAAGCACTTCTTCCTGTACCATGAGCTACTACACTTTCAAGGGCATGTCTTACTAATTTACTAGTTTCTTCACTTATTACTCGTTTTTCAAAAGTGGGTTCTATTTTTTTTAATTCTTTATTAGTATTACTATCAAAAAATCCTTTTACTATAAATGGTTTATATAAGTTTCCTCCATTTACTACTGCACTAACTGCTCTTACTTGTTGTATTGGAGTTACACTTATTCCTTGACCAAAAGCAGTTGTAGCAGTTTCAACTAATCCCATTTTTTCAGTTTTAAATAAGATTCCACTCGCTTCACCATTAAGATCAATATTTGTTTTTTTACCAAAACCAAAGTCTTTAATATACTGCATTAATTTTTCTTTACCTAACTTTAAACCTATTTGAACAAAACCTGTATTACAACTATTTTCTACTACTTGTAAGTATGTTTGATTACCATGTCCACCTTTTTTCCAACAATGAAGTGTAGCTCCATCGACATTTACTGCTCCCGTATCGGTATATCTATCTTCAAATAAATTAATTACTTTTTCTTCTAAGGCTGATGTTAAAGAAATTATTTTAAAAGTAGAACCAGGTTCAAAAGTCATCCAAATAGGTAAATTTCTATTTATTACTTCCATAGATGCAGTTTTATAATTATTAGAGTCAAATGTTGGTCTATTCCCCATAGCTAAAATCTCGCCAGTATTCGGGTTCATTGCTAAAGCTATTGCACTATCGGCATCATATTTACTTATAATATTATCAAGTTCATTTTCAACTACTTTTTGTAAATCTAAATCAATAGTTAACTTTAAAGTCTCTCCACTTTTAGGTTTTTCATAAATTTCAGAACTTTCTAAACGATTACCCAAGCCATCTGAAAAATATTTTATACTTCCGTTTGTTCCAGTTAAAGATTTATCATAATTAAGTTCTAAACCTGATAAACCTTGATTATCAATTCCTACAAAACCTAAAACATGACTTAATAATGAATCGTTTGGATAATATCTTTTTGATTCTTTTACTAAATAAACACCATCATAATTTAATTTATTTATTTCATTTGCTATTTCATAACTAAGTTGTCTTCCTTCTGGGTGTACTCTTTCAATCGAAGTTTTTTTTGTTACATGTTTTAACATATCATTATAATCACTTTTTAAAATATCTGATAATGATTTTGCAACTATTTCAGGTTCTTTTATTTGAGTAGGTATAATAATTAAAGAAGTTGTAGTTATATTAGTTGCTAAGACTTTACCATTTCTATCTACAATAGAACCTCTATCTGCACTTAAGGGAAGCTCTCTACTCCATAAAGATTCTGCCAAAGTAGATAACTTTTTATACTGAAAAACTTGAATATAAAATACTCTAGCAATAGTTATAACTAAACATATAAAAAATACTAAAAAAACATAACGAATTCTTGTATGAATATTATTATAAAACATTTTATACCTCTTATTTTAATTATATTATTATAAAATTAAAAAATGAAATAAAACTAATTACTTCATTTTTATAAAATACAGTTATAACTTGTAAATAATACTTTATTTCAATAGTTCCATAACTAAAATTATTTTCCATTCACGATTAAATATAATTCAACTTAATCGTGAATGGAAACAAGTTAACTCATATTTTATAGTCCCAAGTTGTACTATTTAATAATATTTCATTTTCTAAATGCAAGATATTTGCAAAATTAATGATTGCATCAATTACTTTTTT
>JAVXUB010000084.1:0-3081 GCA_036642315.1 Bacilli bacterium | reverse complement strand
AAACTAAAGGAAGACTAAATAACTAGTTTTCCTTTTTCCTTTTTCATGCTATACTAATTATATGAATAGAGGGTGTTAACTTTTGAAAAAAGAGAAAAAAGATCTTGAAGATATTAAGTATGATATAAAAATAGTTTTAACCATATTAGTGTTTTTATTCTTCGTTTGTTTCATCCTTTATAGTGGTATGTTTAAAAAACCTGATAACATAAACGTCAATACTAATATTGAATATTCAGGAGGAAATGATATTATATCTTATCAATTACAAAATATAATTCCTTATGTTGAAACAGTTGATTCATCATTTACAGGAGCTTATAGTAAAAATATTACTACACTTGAAAACATAAATAACGATATTTTTTTAACAATGGCATACCTAAATAGTCCAGATTTGTCAAGAGGGCACTTCATAAAAACATTAAATGAAATGTATGGTAATAAATTATTTATTATTAATAAACCATTTAATGTAACAGGTTCTTTTACTTGTTTATATGATAATTATAAAAATATTTATGAATGTAATAAAAAAGAAAATAAAAATAAACTTTATAAAGCAAATAGAATACTAGAAAATGTAAGTATTTCAAATAATTCCTATTATTTAACTGAACATATTTTATTTTTTACAGAATTTACACTAAACAATGTAGTATATTACGAAGTTTTTTCAGATGGTTCTTTTAAAAAACCAATATCGTCATTTAATACAACTGATTTAAAAAAAGAAAATACAAACTTTGTTAATTACATAAATAAGTATTATAATGATTCAAGAGTAAAATATATAAGTGAATTTATTTTAAATGAATCTAGTTTTAACTGGATTAGTACTGAGAAAAAAGGAGAAAATTAATGAAAAAGAAAGTTATTATAGGAGTTTTAATTGTAGTATTGTTAGTATCATCAATTATTTTAGGGTTTGTAATGTCACAAAATAAAACTAAGGATATTGAGGCCTTCATAGTTTTAAAAGAAACTGGTAAGTCTTATGATACCTTATTTATTAAAACTTATGAAGAATATAATGAAACATTAAAAAAATATAATGCTTTAGGTAAATTAACAGCAAGTGATTTTACAGAAAATGATTATTTAATTGATTTTATTCCTTATAAAAAGAACATGAGCATTAAAAATATAAGTGTCGAATTAGGTGAAAAGATAAAAATTGATTATGAAGTAAATTTGGAACTAAAAGATAATGATAAATTATTAATAAACTTTATTCCATTAAAAAAAGGTCTTTTAAGTGAACTAAGACCTGTTGAACAAAGTATTAAAGTAAGTAAATAAGAAAGAATTGGGTGATGTCTTGTGTTTGGTAAAATAGTATATATTAATGATTCATGTGCACATATTAAAAATACAGGTGAAGGTAGTTCTACTGGAGACTTAATGAATATGCATGTTATATTTGAAGATGAACAAGAAAGAATCTTAGGAGAAATAACAGAGATTAATGCAGATGTTATAAAAGTAAGATTTTTAGGTGAATTTTTAGAAAATAGATATGTAAATGGAGTATTAAGAAAACCAAAATTATCATCAGTTATAAGAATAATTAACAGTGCTGAATTACAAATTTTAGTAGGTACTTATAATGAATATAGCTTTATTTTAGGTGAAAGTGCAATTTATAAAGGATTTAATATTTGCCCTGATATAAATGATTTATTTTCAAATCATTTAGCTATATTTGGTAATTCTGGATCTGGTAAATCTTGTGGAGTTGCAAGGATAATTCAAAATATCTTTAGTAATAGTAATGCTTTACAATATAATGCTAATCTATTTATTTTTGATGCCTATGGCGAATATAAAAATGCCTTTGGTTCTATTAGTGACATAAATCCTAATTATAAATATAAATTTATTACAACAAATAAAGTAGATGAATCAGATTATGATTTAAAAATACCAGTAAGTTTACTTAACTTAGATGACTTTGCATTATTACTTCAATCAAGTGTCCACTCACAAATCCCAATTATAGAACACACAATAAAGTTATCTAAAATATTTTCAATTGATAGTGAAGAAACTAATAAATACAAAAATCATTTAATTGCTAAAGCTTTAATTGCAGTTTTATTTAGTAGTGAAACTATAGCAAATAAAAAAAATGAAATATTTACTATCCTAGAAGTATGTAGTACAAAAGATTTTTCATTTGATTCAGTTATTCCCGGAGTAGGTTATACTAGAAGTTTAAGTGAATGTTTTGAAATTGACTCTAATGGAAACTTTGGAGAATCTGTTTTAATTACTAATTATATCCTAAATCATATCCATGATGAAATTGAATTAATTAAAATACCAGATGGAGCCCATTATAGTCTAAAAGACTTTGCTAATGCTCTAGAGTTTACCTTAATAAGTCAAGGTTTTCAACATAATACAAGTTTACATGATGATGCTGTTATTTTAAAAGTAAGATTAAATTCAATCATTAATAGTAAAATAAATAATTATTTTAGTAGTGACTTTGTTCCACTAAATAACTATATTTCTAGTTTAGTATCTCTTCATGGTAAAAAAGCTCAAATAATAAATATAAATCTAGAAGATGTTGATGATGTTTATGCTAAAGTTATCGTAAAAATCATCGCAAGGCTATTATTTGAATTTTCTAAAACAAGTACTAAAAGAGCTTCTATTCCATTCCATTTATTCTTAGAAGAAGCTCATAGATATATTCAAAAAGATACAGATACATTCTTAATTGGATATAATATATTTGATCGTATTGCTAAAGAAGGTAGAAAATATGGAGTTCTTTTAGACATTATCAGTCAAAGACCAGTTGAGTTATCTGATACAGTAATCGCTCAGTGTAACAACTTCTTAATATTTAAAATGACACACCCCTTAGATATAAAGTATATTGAAGAAATGTTACCTAATATTTCAGCAGACATATTAGATAAACAAAAAGTTTTACAACCAGGTAACTGTGTATGTTTTGGTGGAGCATTTAAAATACCAATGATTGTTAAATTAACTTTACCAAATCCACTTCCATACAGTTCAAACTGTGATGTATCAAACTGTTGGAAAATTAAAAAGAACTAA
>JAVXUB010000083.1:2132-3109 GCA_036642315.1 Bacilli bacterium | reverse complement strand
TTTTTTAGCTTTTCCAAATTCTTTTCTATACTGTACATGATACGCTATTAAAAGTTGTAGTCTATATGGTGTAAATCTAGTTGCAAAAATAAATAGTTTCATAGATATCTTTGGAACAATAATCATTTTATTTTTAAACATTTTATCTATTCCATACTTTGCTACATATTCTGGACTTGCTTCTTTTAAACTAAAAGCTCCATGAGCTACTTTATTAAAATTAGTATTAACAGGTCCTGGACATAATGCACTAATGTGTACATTACTTTTCATTACTCTTAATTCTTCATTTATCGCCATAGTAAGTTTAGTAACATAATTTTTAGTAGCGTAATAAGTACTAAGACGAGGCCCTGCCATAAATCCAGCACTTGAACAAACATTAAGTATATAACCACTATCTTTTTTAATAAAATCAATCAAAAACAATTTAGTTAAAATGTGATATGCCTTAATATTTAAATCAATCATTTCAAGTTCTCTATCTAAATCAGTTAGATAAAATTCACCAAAAAGACCAAATCCAGCATTATTGATTAATATATCAATAGAATCATTTTTAGTGAGATTATATAGTTTATAAACATTTTTTGAATCCATTAAATCTAAACTAATAACTTTAACATTTACTTTTACTTCATTTTTTATTTTTTCTAGCTCCAAAGTATCCCTTGCAACGAGTATTAAATTATGATGCAAACTAGCCATATAATAAGCCATACATTTGCCAATTCCACTAGATGCCCCTGTTATAAGTACATTCAAAATTAACCTCTTTTCTATAAATTATTATTTACTTCTAAAGTATTCATTATACTAGGTAATATTTGTTTTTTTCTAGATACTACTTTAGGTAAAAATATACCTTGATAAACATCTTTTAAACCAAAACTATCTTTTATTAAATTCTTAGAAGCATCATTATATATAACATAAGACCCATTTTTTATAATATCAGTTATATACAAAATAACATA
>JAVXUB010000083.1:0-2122 GCA_036642315.1 Bacilli bacterium | reverse complement strand
TTATCTGCCATTTTATTTAATTCTTTTATATATTCATCCATATGTTCTTTAATATAATCAAAATCAAGTGTCATTATTTGAGCAAGCCCTAAATTCTTATTATCTACTACATAAGATTTAAAGTCAGAATATATTAATTCTTCCATAGTTAAATCTTTTATTGAGCTAGCTGCTTTTATCATCTCAAGTCCATACTTATCCATATCAACTTTTGCAAGCTTTGATAGTTTTACTGCTGCATATTTATCATCATCTGTAGTAGTTGGGGAAGTAAGAAGTAAAGTATCAGATAATATAGCAGATAACATTAACCCTGCAATATTTCTTGGTATTGCAACTTTTTCTTTTATAAACATATCATAGACCATTGTTGATGTGCAACCTACTGGCCTACTTCTAAAATTAATTGGTACAGTAGTTCCAATTGAACCTAAATTATGATGATCAATTATCTCTAAAATTTCAGCTTCTTCAATTCCATCAACAGATTGAGCTAAATTATTATGATCAACTAAAATAACTTTTTGTTTTTCATAATTATTAGGTCCAGTCAATCTAATAAGCCCTAAACATTCACCTTTATTATTAACTACTGGATAATTAGTATGATTAACTTTATGTGTCATTTGTTTAAAATCACTATAATAATCTTCACTATTAACTGTAATAGGAGACCTAGTATTATTAATTAACTTAACATAATTACTTAATAACATTTTATTTGCAATTTGAAAAGTAGTATAACTAGTCTCAATTATACTTACCTTATTTTTCATTGCTTTTTTAAGTAACTTATCTTCAATACCATTATTAGCAGGTAAAATAATTAATTTAACATTAGATTCAATCGCATAATTAAGTACATTATGTCTATCTCCTACTATTAAAATATCATTTTCAGTTAACTTTATAATATCATTAAAAGTTCTACTTTTTATACCAGCTATATAAATATTACCTAATATTACTTCATCATATCGACAAATTACTTTAGCATTTAATATCTCTATTATATTATCAAATGTAGTATCAATTTCTTCTTTATTCATATTGACTAAATATCTAGCTATTTCTTTTAAAGTAACATACCCAGTTAACTTTTTATTTTCATCAACTAACGGTATTGCAGTTAAATTCCTTTTTTGCATTAATTTAAAAGCATTATCAATACTAGCATATTCATCTATAAAAGCTTTTTTATCATACTTTATGTTTTTAATTCTCACCTTTACATCATTTAAATAACTTGGTACTTCTACATTAAAGTAATCTATTACAAACTTAGTTTCATTATTTAAGTTTCCAATTACTTTAGGTAAACATTTACCACCTAATTCATTTTTTAAATATGATAATGCAATACTAGTACAAACACTATCAGTATCAGGATTTTTATGTCCAAAAATATATGTTAACATACTCCACCTCTACTAACTAAAATACCACATTTTAGTCTTTTTTTAAATACCTTTTAGTTCAAATAAAACATCTCTTAGTTCCATTGCACGTTCAAAGTCCATTGCTCTTGCTGCTTCATTCATTTCTTCTTCAATTTGAACTATTAACTTTTGACGATCTCTTTTCTTCATCTTTTCAGGATTTTTATTTGCTATATCATTAGATACAATTTCTTTTATTGCTTTAACTATTGTTGTTGGTGTTATACCATTTACTTTATTATATTCCGCTTGTATTTTACGTCTTCTATCAGTTTCACTAATTGCTTCTTCCATTGCAGGACTTATTTTATCAGCATACATTATTACATGTCCATTTGAGTTTCTAGCACATCTTCCTATTGTTTGAATTAAACTCCTAGCACTTCTTAAAAATCCTTGTTTATCAGCATCAAGTATACATATAAGACTAACTTCTGGTATATCAATACCTTCTCTTAAAAGATTTATTCCAACAACACAGTCATAGACACCAAGTCTTAAATCTTGGATTATTTTAAGTCTTTCTAAAGTTTTAATTTCACTATGTAAATAAGCTACTTTAATATTCATTTCTTTTAAATAATTAGTTAATTCTTCACTCATTCTAATTGTAAGTGTTGTTATTAATACTCTTTCATTATCTTCGCGTCTTTTATTAATTTCACCAATTATATCATCAATTT
>JAVXUB010000082.1:0-3128 GCA_036642315.1 Bacilli bacterium | reverse complement strand
CCTGACTTTGACACTGAAAATGAGTTAGGCCTTTTGAAATAAGGCTTAACTCATTTTTTAGTTGTTGTGATTTTTTGATTTATTTATTATTTAAAATGTTTTTTATATTTTTTAAGGTTTTATATTTAGTATTTAAGTCAATGCTAAATTCATGCTCGAATTTAGTGATTATGTTATCTCTATAATTAAATAAATAAATATCATGTTCAATATTGGAACAATTATATTTTTTTAAAGATTTAATGATTGATTCTGTAGAATATTTATTACCTAATTTATTCTCGAGTAATCTCATGATTACTAATGAAACAAAGCAAGTTAAGAAGTGTGCTTCTATATGTTTTTTAGTCCATACATATACAGGCCTAGTTTCTAAATTACTTTTAGATACTTTAAAGGTTTCTTCAATTTTCCATAATCCTTTATATGTATCTCTTAGTTCTTTGTCTGTCATTTCAAGTTCACTTGTAACAATAGAATAATAACCATCAAATTGCTCTTCTTGTTTAATTTTATCTTCATTAACGGATAAGTTCCTTCCAATGATTTCTCCAGTTTTTTTATCATAATCATAATTATTAATATATCCAGCAGCACCAACAGAGGTAGCTCTAGTATATCGACCAGGATTATGAATTAAATCTTTGACTTTTTCTAAAATAAGTTCTCTTTGTTTCTTTTGTCTTAATGCATATTTTTCAGAATAATATATCATTTGTTTTTGATATATTTTAGTTTTATTTTTTCTAATTCCGTCTCTTATTATTTGAACTTCTTTAGCGTATATTCTGGATTTGTGTTTGAAAAATATTTCATTATCATTATCTATAATCTTATCAGTTATATAATCATCTTGTTTTAATACATATTCTTTAAATTCTTTGTCAGAACCAAGAACAGATTGTCCAAAAACATAGCCATCATGATTAGGATGATCATCATCGTTTTTGCCAGCAATAAAGATAGTGTTATCAGAAGTATTTAAACCTCGATCAGCAACAGTAATAACTCTTCCTAAATTAAAACTATTTTTAGTTTTATTTAAAGCTGGTCTTAAAGTTGTTTTTTCACTTTCATTACCTGGAAACAAATTGTATGAAAGGGGAATACCATTTTTGTCCATTAGTAATCCCATTTGAATAATTGGTTCTGGTCTATGTTCTTTAGAAGGGCCTTTTTTTCTATAATTCTTTTCTAATATATTACCTTCTTCATCAATTAAATCAGTATCATTGTAAGATATTTCAAAATAATAATTAGTACAATCATAATAAACAGAAGATGTATCTCTCTTATAAGTATCTTTCGTACGATTCCAAATCCAAGATTGAAGTTCATCTTGAAACCCTTGAAAATAATCTAGACTTCTGTATAAATCTTTCAAAGAAAAATCAAATTTATCAAAGAAAATGTTTTTATTATCAAAAGTCTCTTTTTTACTACTTGGGTATAATATTCTAGAATAAATCAATAATTCAAAAATATCTTTCAATTTATAATCAATATTAAGTTTAGATTGCTTAGTAGAAAAGAAATTATTAAGATTTAATTCATTATATACTTTTTTCAAAATACAATAACCAAGATTTTTGATATTATCGGTAATATTTAATTTATCATTTAAATTAATTTTTACAGTTTGATCTATTTTATTAACTTCATCATTCACTAGATCATTAAAATGTTTAATTGGATCATCATATAATTTTATTAAATCGCTCCAGTCACCAATTTTTTTAACTGTTTTTTGTCTTGATATGTTATTTTCATCTCGGTAACCTTGCACATAAGATAAATATTTAATATTATTTTTATTTGGATTACATCTAACATACATTTTTATCACTACCTTACTAAACAAGTATACCACATATCACAACGAATCACAACAACAAATTAATGAAATGTTGACAAAATAAAACCCTTATTAGATAAAGGCAAAATTAAGATTTAAAAATTTGGCAACTGTCAAACTACGGAGTTAATGCATATGCAAAAGCTGCATAATTAACTTTTTCATTAAACTGCTAATTAGCAGTTTTTTTCTTTTCCTTTATTAAAATTATTATAAAAATTAGCTTGCTTTTTATGATAATATTTGCTACACTTTTTATTGTAAGGAGGTAAGTAACATGAGTAACAATTCATCAAAACAAGTTTTATTATCCGTATTAGGAGTAGCTATTTTAGTAGTAGCAGTAGTAGGTGTATCATTTGCAGCGTTTACGTGGGCAAGTACTGATACAACTGAAAATAAGATTGCAACTGGTACTTTAACTATGGCATATACTGCTAATACTAATGGTATTGCTATTACTAACGCAATGCCAACAACAGATGAAGCTGGTAAAGTTATTGCTATTGAAGACAAGAAAACATTTAAGTTTACAGTTGGTGCTACTATTAGTGGTAACGCAACAATTAATTATGATGTTGGTCTAGCAAAAAACACTCCAGGATCAAACGCTTTAGCTGATGCAGATGTTCATATGTATTTGACAACTATTTCAGCAAGTCTTGAAACACCAGTTACAACAGCATTAGGTAATAATGGCGGCGTATTTACATTTGCTCAAAACGGAGCACAAAGTACTAACGGCGTTCCTGCTACATCTATGACGATTGCAACAGGATCATTTAATGCAACTGGAACAAAAGAATATGTTTTAAGAATGTGGCTAAGAAGCGACTATGCATTTGCAAGTGGCGATCCAGTTAAAACTTATTCAGTAACAGTTAATGCTTATGCAAAAGCTGCTTAAGTTAATTAATTAATCTATAAAAACTGTCATTGACAGTTTTTTTGTTTTCTAAAATAGCATTTTATCTTTCTCTTTTTTTAGATTTATGTTATGCTTAAACAAGATAAGAATAAAGAATAGGGTGATGCTTTAGTGAGTACAAAAAAAAGTACAGCAGTATCCGTTTTGGATAAGGTTCAAGATACTGAAGAAAAGAGCATCTTTACTTTAGCTAATGTTAAAATAGCAATACATTTTATTACATCTATTATTATGTATTCTGTTTTTGCACTTTTAGTTATGGTGGGTATTGTTATGCTAATGTACGTTGTTGATATTAAAAAAAATGCAACGAGTGGAACTTATCGTCCACCAATGTTTAATGCA
>JAVXUB010000081.1:241-3230 GCA_036642315.1 Bacilli bacterium | reverse complement strand
TTAAAACTTTTGAAGGAATAAATAATATTAAAATAAGTGATGGAACGATGAATCCAAGTAAAATTGATGTAACATATTTTAGTTAGTATAATAATGTTTGACTATTTTGGTTTTAAATATTATAATAACTTCATAAATTGATTTAGAAACTGTGAACAAGACACGTATATTTAATTTAATTTTTAATAGAGAGTTAGTGGTTGGTGGAAACTAATAAAATAATTAAATGTATATCACTTGGGAGTTTGATGGCTGAAAAATTTTTGAGTAAGCTATTACGTGTTATTGACGTTATAAAATAAAGAGTGTGTTTTTAAGTAAACAAACTAAGGTGGTACCACGGAAAAATTCGTCCTTATATTTATATAGGGGCTTTTTTATTGAAAGGAAAGAGTGTTATGAAAAAGTTTGAAAGTTTAAGTAAATTACCAGTAATGGAAAGTGAGAAGTTAATAAGTGATGTTTGGCAAAAAGATGACATATTAAATAAATGTATTGAAAATAGGAAAGATAATCCATATTTTGTTTTTTATGATGGTCCTGCAACTGCAAATGGACATCCAGGACTTCATCATATGGTTGCTAAGTTTTTAAAAGATACTATTTGTAAATATAAAACTATGCAAGGTTATAAAGTATTAAGAAAAGTAGGTTGGGATACTCATGGTTTACCAGTTGAGCTTGAAGTTGAAAAACAATTAGGGTTTAATGGTAAAAAAGATATTGAAAAATATGGTATTGAGGAATTCAATCAAAAATGTCGTGAAAGTGTTTGGAAAAATGAAGCTACTTTCGCTGATTTAACTAATAAAATGGGTCAATTTATAGATTTAAAAAATCCTTATGTTACATATGATAATAATTATATTGAAACTGAATGGTGGATTTTAAAAAAATTCTTTGATGAAGGTTTATTTTATGAAGGAGTTAAAATATTACCATATTGTCCAAGATGTGGAACTGGACTTGCATCTCATGAAGTTGCTCAAGGGTATGAAGAAACTACTACTGAAACAGTAATTGTTCCTATGAAGAAAAAAGGCGAAGATGTTTACTTTTTAGTTTGGACTACTACTCCTTGGACTTTACTTGCTAATGTTGGACTTTGTGTAAACCCTACTGCTAGTTATGTATTAGCAGAAAGTAATGGATTTAAATTTATTTTAGCTGAAGCTCTTTTAACTACTGTTTTAGGAAATGACGCTAAAATATTAGAAAGATATACTGGTAAAGATTTAGAGTATGTTGAGTATGAACAATTAATTCCAGAGTTGACTGTAGATAAAAAAGCATTCTTTGTAACATGTGATGACTATGTTACTATGGAAGACGGAACTGGTGTAGTACATATGGCTCCTGCATTTGGAGAAGATGATGCTCGTGTTGGAAAAAATTATAAACTTCCTTATTTAAACCCAGTTGGAGAAGATGGAAAATATACTTGTGGACCTTGGAAGGGAATGCTTGTTTTTGATGCTGATTTAGAAGTTATAAAGTATTTAAAAGCAAATGATAAACTATTTAAAAAACAAAAAATGGTTCATAATTATCCTCATTGTTGGAGATGTCATTCACCTTTAATTTATTATTCTAAACAAAGTTACTATTTAGAAATAACTAAAATTAAAGATAAAATAATTGAGAATAATAAAACTGTTAATTGGTATCCATCATATGTTGGTGAAAAAAGATTTGGTAACTGGCTTGAAAACTTAAATGATTGGGCTATATCAAGAAATAGATATTGGGGAACACCACTTCCACTTTGGATTTGTTCTTGTGGACACACAGAAATGATTGGTTCAAGAGCTGAACTTGTAGAAAAATCTATTGAAAAAATTGATGAAACTATTGAGTTACATCGTCCTTTTGTAGATGATATACATTTGAAGTGTCCTATTTGTGGAAAATCCATGGAAAGAACTAAAGATGTAATTGATTGTTGGTTTGATTCTGGTTCTATGCCTTTTAGTCAATATCATTATCCTTTTGAAAATATGGATTTATGGGAAACTCAATTTCCAGCTGACTATATATGTGAAGGAATTGATCAAACAAGAGGTTGGTTTTATACACTTTTAGTTATTTCAACATTCGTAAAAGGAGTTAGTCCATTTAAAAATGTTTTAGTAAATGACTTATTACTTGATGCTGAAGGTAAGAAAATGAGTAAAAGTAAAGGTAATATAGTAGAACCATTTAGTACGATGAAAGAATATGGAGCAGATACTGTAAGATTTTATTTACCTTATACTTCTCCAGTTTGGTCACCTTTAAAGTTTGATTTAGCTGGTTTAAAAGAAGTGCATTCAAAGTTTTTTAATCCACTAAAAAACACATATAATTTCTTTACAATGTACGCTAATACAGATAATATTGATATAGATGAATGTAATGTTTCATATGATGACTTTGAAGAAATAGATAAATGGTTAGTATCAAAATATAATAGATTACTAAAAAATGTTACTATGTCTTATGAAGAATATGATTTAAATAAAGTTGTTAGATATGTTACTCTTTTTGTATCAGATGATTTATCTAACTGGTATATAAGACGTAATAGAAATAGATTCTGGGGTAGTGTTTTAGATAATTCTAAGAAAGCTGTTTATAAAACTACATATGATGTTTTAGTAGGTTTATCAGAAATGCTTGCACCTGTAATACCATTTTTAACAGAAGAAATGTATACTAAATTAACAGGTAATTACTCAGTTCATTTAGCAGACTTTCCTAAATATGATGAAAAGTTAATAAATGATGCTTTAGAAGAAAAAATGGATTTAGTAAGAAACTTAATTAGTATAGGTAGATTTGTTCGTGAAGAAAATAAAATAAGAGTACGTCAACCATTAAGTGAAATATTAATTGATGTTAAAAATAAAGATATTATCGCAGATTTAACTAATTTGATTATGGAAGAATTAAATCTTAAAAAAGTTACTTATGTAACTGATACTTCTAAATATATGAATTTTATAATAAA
>JAVXUB010000081.1:0-231 GCA_036642315.1 Bacilli bacterium | reverse complement strand
TTTAAAGAAGTAGGTAAGTTATTTGGAAGTAATATAAAAGAATTTCAAAATAAATTACTTTTATTAAATAATGATGAAATAGATAAGATTAATCATAATGGTGTAATAAAAATGGTTATTAATAATGAAGAATATGAAGTTAATAAAGATATGTTAGATATTAAAATATCTTCAAAAGAAGGATTTAATGTTGGAATGGATAATAATAATTATATTATCTTAAATACTACT
>JAVXUB010000080.1:0-3235 GCA_036642315.1 Bacilli bacterium | reverse complement strand
TAAAAATACAACTAAATATGGACTTAAAGTCACGTTTTTGGTACAATAAGCTGGGGATGAAATGTATGTTAAAAATAAACAAAATAGATGTTAAAATAAATGATAAATATATATTAAAGGATTTTTCTTTAAATATTAATGATGGAGAAATACATGCTTTAATGGGGAAAAACGGAACTGGTAAAAGTACTTTATGTAAAGTAATTATGGGAGATACTGATTACTCTATTATTAAGGGAAGTATTACGTTTAATGATAAAAATATAATAGGAATGGATACTACTAATATAGCTTTTGAAAAAATATTTTTACTTAATCAAAATCCTATTGCGATTGAAGGTGTTACTAATGCGGAAATGCTAAGAACTGCATTATCAGATAATAGTGGACAACGTGTTAATATTTTTGAATTTAATAAAAAGATGGAAGATATTTGTGAATCTTTAGATATTCCTAAGAGTTTTATTCATAGAGAAATTAATGTTGGTATGAGTGGGGGAGAGAGAAAGAAAAACGAACTTCTTCATATGTGGATGCTTGAACCTAAACTTATTTTACTTGATGAAATAGATTCTGGACTTGATATAGATGCATTAAAAGTAGTAGCTAATTCAATTAACCTTTATTATGAAAAGTTTTCACCTAGTATTTTAATAATAACTCATCATAATAAATTATTAGATTTGATTAAACCTAACTATGTTCATATAATGAAAGATGGTAAAATAGTGAAAAGTGGAGACATTCATCTTGCAGAAAAACTAGAAGATGAAGGATTTGAGGCTTTTAATATAAGTGGGCTTGGAAGTAATGAATAATATACTAATAGATAAAAAAGAAATCGTTGTAGAAAATAATGTTCTAAAGTTAGAAGTAATTCATGATTATTTAAAAATAACATGTAAGGGAAAAAATAAAATATTTTTAGAAAATAGATCTAATATTAATTTAGAATTAATATTAGAAGATAATAGTAGTTTAGAATTATTAGTTAAAAATGAAGAAAAATGTTGTAAAACGGATATTTTAGTAATTCAAAACAACAATAGTAATTTTTTATATAAAGATGCATTTACAAGTAATGATGATACATTTTTAAATATTAAAAATGTGTTAGTAGGTAATAATAATAAAAGTGAAATAAAAATTAGATGTATAAGTAATAAAGATAATATTAATATTGATATATTAGCTGATGTTTATAAAAACACAAGTGATAATGTTATAATTGAAGATATAAAAGGGATTAATAATGGAGGTAATATTAACATATTACCTAATATGGAAATTAATACTTTTGAAGTCGTTGCAAATCATTTTGTTACTATTGGTAATATTAGAGAATCTGATTTGTTTTATTTGAAAAGTAAAGGTATTGCTGAATTTGTTGCAAAAGAGCTTATTTTATCGGGATTTTTAAAAAGTATATTTGGAGGTGAAGAAATAAATGAATAGAGAAGATTTTCCAATGTTAAATAAAGATATAATTTATTTAGATAATGGAGCAACTAGTTTAAAACCAGCTTGTGTTATTAAAAAAATGGTAGAATATTATGAAGAATATAGTGCAAATGCCCATAGAGGAGATTATGATATTTCTTATCGTGTTGATTTAGAATATGAGAATGCTCGGGATATTGTTACTAATTTTATTAATGCAAAAGATAAATCAGAAGTAGTTTTTACAAGTGGTGCTACACAGTCTTTAAATATGATTGCGACTGGATTTTTTGCGAATATAGTAGAAGCAGGAGACGAAATAATTATTACGACAAGTGAACACGCATCAAACGTACTTCCTTGGTTTAGACTTGCTCGTGAAAAGGGATGTATCATTAAATATATACCACTTGATATTGATTATCATGTAACTGTTGAAAATTTAAAAAAAGTATTAACTCCAAAAACAAAAATAATATCTATAGCAGGTATTACTAATGTAGTAGGAGATGTAAGACCAATAAAAGAAATTACTAAACTTGCTCATGAACTTAATATTTTTGTTGTTGTGGATGGAGCTCAAAGTGTACCTCACTTAAAAACTGATGTACAAGATTTAGATATAGATTTTTTAGCTTTTTCAGGACATAAAATTTTAGGTCCAACTGGAGTTGGAGTTTTATATGGTAAAAAAGAATTATTAGAAGAATTAATTCCAGTTAACTTAGGTGGTGGAATGAATGAATCTTTTGATAATGAGTCTGAAGTATATTTAAAAGAACTTCCTACAAGACTTGAAGCTGGTACTCCTAATATAGCTGGAGTTATTGGTTTGGGTGAGGCTATAAAATATATTGAAAGTATTGGAATAGATAAAATAAGAGATAGAGAGTTACATTTAAGAAAATATTTAATTGAAAAAATAGTTAATATACCACACATTGATATAATTAATTTAGAAGCTGATAGTGGTATAGTTACATTTAATATTGATGGTATTTTTAGTCAAGATGTTGCTTATTATTTGAATAAATATGGTATTTGCGTAAGAGCAGGTAACCACTGTGCTAAAATTTTAAAAAATGTAACAGGAGTAACTAACACATTAAGAGTAAGTTTATACTTTTATAATACTGAAAGTGAAATTGATGCTTTAGTAGAATTATTAAAAGATAAAAAGAAAATAGAAGATGAGATGATTTAAATGGATAATGAATTAAAAAGAGAAATTATTATGGAAAATTATAGTCATCCTTTTAATAGACTTAGAACTGATGATGAATCTTATAAAAAAATTAATACTAGTAATTCATCTTGTATTGATAACTTAGATATTTATATTAAATTTAAAGGTAGTGTTATCGAAGATATTGTTTTTGAAGGTGATGCATGTGCTATAAGTATTAGTTCTACATCAATTATGATAACTAACTTTATAGGTAAAACTATAGAAGAAGCAGAAGAATACATTACTAACTTTGAATTAATGATTGAAGGCAAAAGTTACGATGAATCTATTCTTAAAGAAGGTAATGTTTATAATGATATTTATAAACAAAACAATCGTAAACACTGTGCACTTTTACCTTATATAGGGATTAAAAAAGCAATAACAGATTATAAAGAAAAGTTTATTGATAGTAAATAAGAAAACAAGCAAAAATTGCTTGTTTTTTTGGTAGGCTATTTAATTATCTTTTTTTGACATGTTTTGTCGAATGTATTGTATTATTTTGGTTAAAGTTTAAAATGATTAATGAAAGCGGGTTTTGGTTAATAAAAACAAACAATTTCC
>JAVXUB010000079.1:0-3235 GCA_036642315.1 Bacilli bacterium | reverse complement strand
GTAGATGCTAACTGGGGACCGGATAGTATTGATCTTTTAACACAACCAAGAAGTATAAGTGGTCTTAAAGCTGTTAAACAGTGCAATAAATTATTAATAACTTGGAATAAAAGTACTGATGTAGATCTTTTAGGTTATAATTTGTTTGCAAATGGTTTTTGGATAGCTACATTAGATAAAGATGATACAAATTTTGAAGTTAATGAAAAACAACTACCATTTACTGTGAATGGACCAATTACTATAAGTATTGAAGCTTTTGATAATGATGGTGAAGTATCACAAATAAGGAGTAAGGTAGTAGTTTAAAATACAATTTCAATAGGTAGTTTTGAAATAGAATATTTATTTTATAAAAAAGTTTTAAATTAATAAGTGAGAAAAATGGAATGAAAAAACAAAAAAGTCTAGCAAAAGCTAGATTTTTTTTGTTTGTAAATAGTTACATAAAATAAAAAACTGATTTTGTAACTTTATTTTAACCAAATATGTTAAAATAAAATTTAGAATAATATATAATAAAAGTAGGATTATAGGTTAAATTTCAATTGGTTTGGTAATATTAAATTAATACAGGTAGTATTAAAATTAATATATATAAATATAGTAATCGAAGGGGTGGAATAGTTGGAAAAAAATAAAAGTCCTAAAAAACGCAATTATAAAAATTTAGTAGAAAAAAATAAAAAATCAATAATAATCGGATCAGCAATTTTAGTTGTAAGTATTGCATCAATTTCAGCCTATACTTTATTAATAAGTAATAATGTTAAATCGTGGGAGAATAAAGTGTATCCAGGAGTTAATGTTCATGGTGTAGATATTGGTGGCTTAAGTAAAGAAGAAGCTTTAAAGTCTTTAAATGAAAAGTTATTGCTAAATATAAACGATAAGACTTTAGTAGTAACTGTTGGAGAACAAAAATTAGATTTGAAATATTCAGATTTAAATCCCATATATGATACAGAGGTTATTGCTACAGAGTCTGTTAAATATGGGAAAGATGAAAGTTTATTTTCAAAAAATAGTAAAATAAAAAAAGGTGAAACTTATTCTGTAGAAGGTAAAATTTCTTATGATGAAGAGAAGTTAAAAGAATTTGAGGATTCAGTTAAAACTACTGTGAATGTACAAGCTAAAGATGCTCAAATAACTATAGATGGTAATGGAATATCTATTACTCCAGAAGTATCTGGTTATGAAATAAATGAAGAGGAACTTCATAATAAACTTGTTGAAAATATTAATGGAGATCCAACTCAGGATGTTAATTTAACTTTTGAACTTAAAGAATCTAAAGCAAAGGTAACAGAAGCAGAACTAAGCAAAATAGATGGAGTAATAGGATCATATAGTACTAGTTATAGAGATGGTGGAGATGGAAGAGTAAGAAATATGCAAATTGCGGCTGAAACTGTTAATGGTGTTGTTTTAATGCCAGGAGAAGTATTTAGTTATAATGATTTAATTGGAGATACTACTCCAGATAAAGGATACGAAAAGGCTAATACTTATATAGGTAGTGAAATTGTTCCAGATTACGGTGGAGGTATATGTCAAGTTTCAACAACTTTATATAGAGCTGTAATGAGAGCTAATATAAGATCAACGGAGAGAATGAATCATTCATTAACTGTTTCGTATTCAGATCCAGGATTAGATGCAACAGTGGCTTATGGTGTTGTTGATTATAAATTTGAAAATCCATATGATTTCCCAATTTATATTTCAGGATATGTGGGTGGAGGAACTGTAGGGTTTAGTGTTTATGGACAACAATCAGGTCTTAATGGAAAAACATATGACTTGGTAAATGAAGTACATGAAACTTATAGCCCAGGAAATGAATATGTTGAAGATGCTACATTAGAAGAAGGAAAAGAAGTAGTTAAATCAGCAGGGATGACTGGATATAAAGCGAGTTCATATCAAGTTACTTATGAAAATGGAATTGAAGTTAATAGAGAATTTGTTGCAACAGATGTATATGCTGTTACAAATAATATAGTTAAAAAGGGAACTAAAAAGCCAGAGGTTAAGCCACCGGCAGAAAAACCAGTTGAAAAACCTGTAGTTCCAGAAGAAAAACCAGTAGATCCAGTTCAATAATAAGAGCTTACTTAAAGCCTAAGAATTTTAAATTCTTAGGCTTTTTTATACATACTAATTATTGTTATTAGCATAAAATTAATTAGTTGTTAAAATTAAATTATTCGTATTTCTAAATAATTTATAGGGTTTGAATTTATTAATATAGGTGTATTTTATAAGGAAAAGTGATATTATAATACTATAAAATTAGGTAGGTAAAAGAAGTTATTAAAACAAAATTAATAGAAATTAAATAAGTTTGAATAACATAAGAGGAGTTATTTATGAATTATAAAATGGTTTGTATTGATATGGATGGGACATTGATTGGGAAAAAAAGAAATATATCTCAAAAAAGTAAGGAAGTAATAAAAAAGGCCCATGAAGAAGGAATTGAAATAGTAGTAACAACTGGACGTATTTATAATAATGCAGCGTATTTCTCCCATTTACTTGGAGTTAAATCACCAGTAATTGCTGCAAATGGAGCTATAGTAAGAGAAAAAGACAATGATAATATAATCTATGAAGGTGTTATTCCGACTAAAACCTGTTTGGATATTATTGAGATTTTAAATAGATATAAAGTACAATTTCAATTTTATACAACAGATACTATTTATTGTAGTAATTTTATTACTAAAGTAGTATCTAAAATATTTATGACTAAACAAATAGGATATGAAATGTTAAAAGTAAAATATGTTATGATTAAAACACTAGAAGAATGGAAAAGTATTTTAGAAAAAAATGAAGGTAAAATAGCTAAATGTATAACTCTATCAATTAAACCAGAAAAGATGGTTAGAGTTAAAAAAGAATTAAGTGAAATGAGAGATGTTAGTATATATGGTTCAGGAAGAAGAAGCATAGAAATAAACTATAAAGAGGTATCAAAGGGAAATGCAGTAAGAATACTTGGTGAGTATTATGGAATAAGTGCAGATGAAATTATGTGCATAGGTGATAATGAAAATGACATCTCTATGATAGAATATGCGGGTCTTGGAGTTGCTATGGGAAATGCAATAGAGGCAGTTAAATTAGTGGCCGATTATGTTACAGATACTAATAAAGATGATGGAGTAGCTAAGGCTATGCAGAAGTTTATAATAGATAAGGCACATGAAAATAAATAATAGAC
>JAVXUB010000078.1:0-3252 GCA_036642315.1 Bacilli bacterium | reverse complement strand
AAGACTATTTTATGTTGCTTTAACAAGATCAAGAAATGAAGTATATTTATTTTATAACTTTAATAATACTTCAGAGTTTGTTAAAGAAATTAAAAAAACTACATTTAAGTAGTTGCACTTGACTTTTTAATCAATAAATTAAATATAGCATATATTTAAATAATAAAAAGTGTGTTTAGCTGTGTGTTTGGAATGTGTTTAGCAAAATAAAACCCCGTAAATACAGGGCTTATTGAACATTTGGTGTCCTTGAGCAGATTTGAACTGCTGGCTTTCCCCTTAGGAGGGGGATACTCTATCCAGCTGAGTTACAAGGACAAATTAGTTACCTTTGAATGCATATAACATTAAAAAGGAATAGTAAAGTAGCCCCTAATTGTAGAGGAACTTTATATTTTGTACATTCATATATAGCAACTGCTTTGTCTGCTAAAGAAACTATAACACTTTCTTTAGATTTTGGCATTTCTTTACATATTGGAAACATATGTGACATAATTATATTTTTTTGAAAATCATCTATATTAAAGTATTTAATAGCGTTTTTAGTTGCTACTTCAGGATGATTTAAAAACGCATTAGAAGTTATTTCGTTTGTTTTAAAAAAGTCATGTAAAAGAGCCGCTCTAATTGTTTCTTCATAATTCTTTATATGTGTTTTTTTGCATACTAAAAATGTAACTTTCGCTACGCTTAATGAATGTTGCATTCTAGATATTCCGTGGTGTATCTCATATTTTAAGTCTATAAATGCATCATTTTTTAATATATCATTAACTATATTATTAAATTCTATTTCTTTACTAACTGTCATTTTTCCCTCACGCTTATACATTATATCACTAATATAACAAAAAAAGAAGTTTTTCATCATAATTTACATGACTACAGTTTTTTTATTTCAGGTGTATTCTCTTCTTTTTCTTCTATATATTTTATAATTTTCTTTTGATTTTTCTCAATATTTAACATTTGTTCATGTAATATTTCTAGAATAAGTTCACTTTTTAAGTCTACTTTGTAATCATTTTTACTTCTTAAGCTATCTTTTTTTGCTGCCCTATTTTGGCTCATCATTATAACTGGAGCTTGTAATGCTGCTATACAAGATAATATTAAATTAAGTAATATAAATGGATATGGGTCGGCACTATTAATCATAAAAATATTAATAAGTATCCATATAATTAAAAAAGCTACAAATGAAATAATAAATGGCCAACTACCTGCTACTTCAGTAACGTGATCTGCTAGTTTATCTCCAAAAGTTCTTTTTTCGTCTTCAGTTTTATCAATATCTATTGCAAGTGGTTCATCTATTAACATTTCCATTAATTCATCTTCATTTGCAGACTCTAAATTCTTATTTAATAATTGTTTAACTATTTCTTTCTTTTTAATCATTGCTTCCATGTGTATTCTCCTTCATTTTTAAATTAAATCTATAATGTGCTATTATTTTTTGTCTTGTTAATGCATCTTCTTCATATCTAGGTTGTCCCCCATGATGTATTATATAACTTATTCCATGCTTATTTCTTTTATCACTAACTATTCCTATGTGATTTTTATAAACTACTATATTTCCCTGTTGCCAGTCTTCAATCTTTTTTTCATCTGTTGTTAAAACTTCTGTAAACTTATTAAAAAATACATTTAAATTTACTACTCTTCTAAAATCTATGTTAGGATCTCTTTTAGTAATTTTATAATCTTCTTTATTATTTAATATATCTTCATCTATTAAACTTTTTAAATCATATCCTGCATTTTTTAATGCATACCAGATTAAATCTGTACAAACAGCGTACTTATCAGTTGGATATCCACCGTCATAATAAATACTTTTATATTTTGGTTTCTTTTTAACAAACTCTTTTGCTCCATCTAATATATCTAAATAATCGTCTATTTTATCATTATCATAATCCACATTACTTTTTATAGTTTTAATATTAAAGTCTTCTGCTTTATAAGACCTTCCTGGAATAATATGATAGTAAAATAACAAAGACAATATTAAAACTACTGTTAAGAATATTACAAATATGATACTTACTTTTTTAAAATTTTTCATTATTTAGATACAAACTCAAGTAAAAAGTTTTTTGCAAAGCCACCTTCTCCTCTTTTTTTAACATAAAAGTAACCAATTGAGCAAAATATTACCGCTCCTATAAAATTAACAGTTAAGTCTTTCATTGTGTCAGTTATACCAATATCCAAGTATCCACCATCTATAGTATATTCAGTTTCATTGCTAATGATTACGGTTTTATCTATATTTTTAATTTTTATTGGAGTATTAAGACCATCTGGATTTAAATACACTGATGAAACACTTGTTACAAGTCGGTCTTTTTGCATATCAGATTTCATCAAGTAGTCAGAGCCATATTCAAAGAACTCCCACATAACTCCAATAGTCATAGAAAAACAAAAACCTACTATAGCAACAAATAAAGGTGTTAAATTAATATGAAATTTATCTGTTCTATTTAGAATATCAATCATTGAAAAACCTATAGCTGCACATAAAAATCCATTTAAAGTATGAAGTATTGTGTCCCAGTGAGTAAAAATATTATAAAAATTTTGAATTTCTCCTAATATTTCCGCTGAAAAAATAAATAATAATATTATTATTTCCAAAGTATCAGGAAGTTTAACCGATAATTTCATTTCAATAACACTTGGAATAATAAACAAAATTAATGTCAAAAAGCAAAAGAATACATTTTCATAATTTCCATTAATTAATTGTAAAATCATTGTAATTATTACCAAAACACGTAAAACTAAATATAAAATAAATGACTTTTTATGTTGCTTCATTTGAGTTAAAAATCTTTCTTTAAAATTACTTCTTTTCATTATATACCTTCTTAATTAATCTAATTATATCAAAAATTTTATAAATATGATACTTTTTACATCGTTCGACAAAATAATTATATTTGGTGTGTTAATATCACTTCATGGGGGAAAAATTATGAACGAAGAAATGAAAGAATTACATCAATTATTCTTAAAAATTAAGAATAAAAAGTACATTAAAAATGAATTAAATGGTAAGAGTGCTTTAGGGTTAACTTTTGAAAATTTAATTGGAAAAGAGCAAGACACGTTTAGTGTGCCTGATTTTAAAGGAATAGAAATAAAAACGAAACATTTTTATTCTACTTATGATATTAGGTTATTTTGTGTTGAGCCAGATGGTGATTATCTTTTTGAAAATAAAAGATTATTTGA
>JAVXUB010000077.1:0-3257 GCA_036642315.1 Bacilli bacterium | reverse complement strand
TTTTATGGTAATATAGTGGTAGGGATGTGATTTACATGAAAGTTAGAACAAGGTTTGCTCCAAGTCCAACTGGTTATATGCATATAGGAAATTTAAGAAGTGCTTTATTTGCGTATTTAACTGCGAAAAGTATGGGTGGGGAGTTTTTACTTAGAATAGAAGATACTGATCAAGCTAGGAAAGTTGAAGGTGCAACTGAGTTTATTTATAATACTCTTAAGTTATGTAATATAGTGCCGGATGAAGGTGCTGGAATAGGTGGAGAGTATGGGCCTTACTTTCAAAGTGAAAGGTTAGATATATATAAACATTATGCTGATATATTACTTGAAAAAAATGAAGCATATTATTGTTTTTGTACGGAAGAGAGACTTAATGGTTTAAGAGAAGTTGCTAATAAAAAGAAGAAACCTTTTATGTATGATGGACATTGTAGTTACTTAGATAGAGAAGTAATAGAAGAAAAAATAAAAAATGGGGAACCATATGTTATAAGACAAAAGATGCCTCATGAAGGGTTTACTAGTTATAATGATACTGTATATGGTGAAATAAAAGTTGAAAACTGTAATTTAGAAGATCAAATATTAATTAAAAGTGATGGATATCCAACATATAATTTTGCTAATGTAATAGATGACCATTTAATGGAGATTACTCATGTAAATAGAGGTAATGAATATTTATCAAGTACTCCTAAATATTTACTTCTTTATAAAGCTTTTGGGTGGGAAAGTCCTACTTATATTCATCAACCACTAGTAATAAAGGAAGATGGAACTAAAATAAGTAAAAGAAATAAAGATGATAATTTAATGGATTTAATAAATAGAGGATTTTTACCTGATGCGATAATAAATTATCTTGCTCTTTTAGGGTGGAGTCCAAAAGAAAATAAAGAAATATTTTCTTTGATAGAATTAGAAGAAAATTTTGATATTAATAGAATTAGTAGTTCACCTAGTTGTTATGATATTAAAAAACTTATTTGGTTTAATCATCACTATATAAGTGTCATGGAAGATACAAAGTATTTAGAATGGATAAATAAGTATTTTAAACATGAAGTTGAAAATAAAAGTGAAGAATGGATTAATACATTATTAATGGTATATAAAAATCAAGTAAGTTATGGTAGTGAAATAAATGAATTAACTGATGTGTTTTTTCAAAATGAAATAAATATTAATGATGAATGTAAAGAGTTTTTAGAAAGTGATGACTCTATTAGTAAAGTAATAGAAGAGTATAGAAAAGAAATAAAAGAACTTAAGGAATGGAATATTGAATCTATAAAAGACTTAATTATGAATGTAAAAGAAGTAACTGGAGTTAAAGGAAAACTTTTATATATGCCTATTAGAATAATGGTAAGTGGGGTAATGCATGGTCCTGAGTTACCTGATACTATTTATTTAATTGGTAAAGAAAAAGTATTAGAAAGATTAAATTAGAGTAAAAAGAGGTATAAAAAGTGAAGAAGATATTTAAACTTATAATAAGTGTTGTGATATTAATAATTTTAAGTTATGGAATATATGTATTTTTTATTGATTGTAAAGAAAGTAAAGTAGATTTTGGTAAAACGTTTACACTTGAGAGATTTGATTATGCTAAAATAGGAGATGAAGCAATTGTTAAAGTTTTAAAAATTGTGGATAATAGATGTAAAGATAAATCTTGTAAAGTTGATGGGCAATATGAAGTAAAGTTAATAGTAATGAATGATAGAAGAATGAAGTTTGTAGAACTTGGTAGTTTAAGTAAATCTGAGATGGAATTAGGAAAATTAAAATACATAGTTAAACTAAAAGAAGTTGATGATGGTAAGAATGCAACACTAGTTTTAGAAAAAATGGAGGAAAGTAAATGAAAATATACAATACATTAACAAAAAAAGTTGAGGAGTTTACACCGTGGGATGGTAACAATGTTACGTTTTATACATGTGGGCCTACTGTATATCACTATGCGCATATAGGAAATATGCGTAACTATATAGGTCATGACATACTTGATAAGACATTAAGATATTTAGGATATAATGTAACTCGTGCAATGAACATTACTGATGTAGGACACTTAACAAGTGATTCTGATTCTGGTGATGATAAAATGGTAAGTAGTGCTAAAAAAGAACATAAAAGTGTTATGGATATTGCGAAGTTTTATACAGATGCTTTTTTTGATGATTTTAAATTACTTAATAATGGGATGCCTGATATAATAAGTCCTGCTACTGAAAATATTGATGAATATATTGTGATTATTACTGATTTATTAGATAAGGGATATGCGTATGTAGCTGGTGGTAATGTTTATTTTGATACTTCTAAACTTGAAGATTATTATGTTTTAACTAATCATTTAGCTGATGAAATGGTAGTTGGAGTACGTGATGGTGTTGAAAAAGATGATAATAAAAAGAACCAAAATGATTTTGTTCTTTGGTTTACAAAGTCAAAGTTTGATGCTCAAGATTTAAAATGGGATAGTCCTTGGGGTGAAGGTTATCCAGGCTGGCATATAGAATGTACTGGTATTAGTATAAAATATTTAGGAACTCACTTAGATATTCATGGTGGTGGAGTTGATAATATATTTCCACATCACACTAATGAAATTGCTCAAAGTGAATCTTATTTAGGACATAAATGGTGTAATTATTGGTTTCATAATGAACATTTAAATGATGATACTGGAAAGATGAGTAAAAGTCATGGAGCTGTTTTAACTGTTTCAGTTTTAAAAGAAAAAGGATATAATCCACTAAGTTTTAGATTTATGTGTTTATTAAGTCATTATAGAAGACAACTTACATTTAGTTATGAATCTTTAGATGGTATGGAAAATGCATATAAAAAGTTATTAAACAAAACTAATAATTTGGACGCAAGTGAAGAATTTGATAAAGATATATTTGATAAATGGAATAATGAAT
The DNA here is from genome assembly GCA_036642315.1 of Bacilli bacterium. Lineage (GTDB taxonomy): Bacteria > Bacillota_I > Bacilli_A > RF39 > UBA660 > Onthocola_B. Next base: position 316 of record JAVXUB010000077.1, on the reverse strand, counting down.
TTAAAAACTTTTTAATGGATGACTTAAATATTGCAAATGCGATAACATTATTATATGATTTATTAAAAAGTGATGTTGATAATAATACTAAGTATAATTTAGTTAAAAGTTTTGATAAAGTTTTATCTTTAGATTTATTAAAAAAAGATGAAGTTAATATTGAAAATGATGAATATATAAATGAGATGATTGGAAAAAGAAATATAGCTAAAAGTAATAAAAATTATGAAGAAGCTGATAGAATAAGAGATGAATTACTTTTAAAAGGAATTATATTAAAAGACACTCGTGAAGGAACTGAATATATTAAAAAATA
>JAVXUB010000076.1:0-3284 GCA_036642315.1 Bacilli bacterium | reverse complement strand
TAATTTTTTTTATATCATACGGTCTTTTTAAGACTGCATTTAAAAAATCTATTAATATATCTTTACTTCCTTCTTCTCCAAATAGTTTCTTGAATCCAAAATCAGTAAATGGATTAATTGCTCTCATAAATTTATTTCTCCCTTCTATTTATATAATTATTACTACCAACGAATATTTAATTCATCACAATATGTATCATCTTCTATAAAACAGTTTCTATAGTCAGCTTCATCCTGCATTTCTCTAAGTATATCGTATACTGTATTTTTTAGTTCCTCAACGGTTTTGTATTTTACATAAAATATATATTCTCGTGATTTAATACTACTCTCTTCTAACTTATAGTTATATCTTAAATATTGTTCTATTTGTCCTCTAACCTTATTTTTCCCTCTTACAAACTTATTGTTATTCTCTACCCTAAGCCACATTCTAATCTTAGCTATGTTTTCTATATCTCCATTACTAATAGGTTTCTTATTTTTATATAACTTTATATATCTATATAGCGATGTTTGACTTACACCTGTCATTTCATATATCTCTTTTAATGAATGTTCTTTAGAATTATAAAGACTTATTGCTTTTTCAATAGCGTCTATATTCTTTTTAGGTCTACCACATTTTATTCCTATATTCTTTGCATTTTCTAAGCCCTCTTTAGTTTTTTTACTAATCAAATCCTTATTAAATTTACTTATTCCTTCAAAAATTGTAAACAACCTTTCACCATCAACAATAGTTGTATCTATCCATGGCTCATTTAAACTTTTAATATTGCATCCTTTTTTATCTATTTGCTCTATTAATTTAAATAAGTCTTTTGTAGATCTACTTAAACTAGTTAATTCATATACTAAAATTATATCACCATATTTCAAATTATCTAACATTTTTTCAAGCTCAGGTCTTTCTTTTTCATTTACTAATATTTTTTCATTATAAATATATTCACAACAATTTGATTTTAATAAATCCAAATCTCTATTCAATAGTTCTTCTACTGAAGAACTTGTATAACCAATTAACATTAAATCACCACCTATTATCATTCACCAAAATACACCCTTTATGGCTATGGGAGTCCCCCCTTTTAATTCCATTGCTACACATACCCTACTTTTATTTTTTCTTTACTATGTTATACTCTTTTTCAAATTCTTCACGTGTTAGATCTGTTACAAAGACTTTTAGTTTTTTATCAAATAATTTTGCTTTTACATAAGATTTTATTCCCACTAATAATTCATATTCTCCATTACCTAAATCGCTTACTGCTATTGGATTACCTGAATAATTTTTATTTTTTTCTGTTATATCTATTGAGAGTTTAAAATTATTATGGCACTCCTGCATAATCCTTATTTTTTTAGCTTCTACTTCTATAAAACTTTCTTTTGGTATATATCTAAACCATGAAATAATTTGTTTATTAATTTTAACTTCCTTTTTTAAATCACTCTTCTCTATTGCATCATCTTCCTTTTTTTCTTCAACACAACTTACTGGAGTTTCTATATTTTCATCTTTCTTTTTACTTTTCAGTTTATTTTTTATTTCTTTAGTTTCTGAAACATTCATAGATATTACATAGACAAATGGAATATCTTTTTTATTTTTCTTAACCATCATTTTTCCTGTTATAAATAGCTTTCCATCTTTGTTCTTAATATTATCCCATTGCTTCTTTGTCATTTCTACAAAGAGTATACTCTCTGAATTTTCTTTATCCTCTAAACTGCTTTTTACTATAACAACATACTTGCCTTCTTTATTCAGTTTTACTTCACTATCTAAGTGTCCTTCTAATTGAATCCATCTACAACACATCCTTATTTTATTAGGAGAAGGGAAGAAGCTTCACCTTCGACCTAGTATAAATATTATATATAGAGTGAAAATTTTTAAACATAGCTTAACGCCTTTATTTTCAACGCTCTTCAATGATTTTTTCCCTTTAAAAAGTCTTTATTTCGTATTTACTATTTTTCCCAACTTGAATTTATAGCCTTCGCTATTCCTAATTTTTTATCATATTCTCTTCTTATAGCGAACTTTATTTGGTGGTGATCCTCTACTTATATTTCTATTTTCAATTCTCATAGTTTGTCCAATTTTAAAATCATTTAAGTTTGCATTTGTATTGTTATGTTCATTTTCAAATTTAAAATTTAACTGTAGTCCACTATTAACTACTTTCTTATTTTCAATTATATCTGATATTACTTCTACTTTTGTTTTATTATTTTTATATTCTTCTAAACTAACTACTTTATATGAATCAAAGAATAAAGTTACCCCTTGCTCTTTATTTACTTTTAGTAATCCTAACTCTTCTAAGCTTTTAATAAATCCATATACACTTTTTTCTTTTTCATATCCTAAATATTTTGCTATTGTCTTCAAATTCATACTTACATACGCAGTTTCTGAATTTCCATTACATGACTTTATAAGTAGAAATAAGAATCCTTTTACATTTGTCTTAAGTGACTTAAATGTCTTCTCTAAGAAGTCATTTGGTAAATTTAAATCAGTCTTATGACCTTCTAATACAATTGTATATAAGTCCCCTTCTTTTATCAACTTTGCCCCTATTTTTCTAGTAATTTCTTTTAATGTTAATGAATTTATATTTACTTCTTTTAAAGTAAATTCTTTTCCTATTAACTTCTTCTCTTCAAGCTTAATATACCCTTCAAAGTGACGCACTGACCCCTTGCTGCTTCTTAGCTTGTCTATTATTATTCTTGATATCCAAATGCCTTTAGAGTTTATTTTAGAGCAATTTAAACAAGCATTATCCATTCCTACTTCTTCAAATATTCCCTTTGCCTTTTCACAACTAAATCTAGTTCCAAGTCTTAATAAAGTTTTAACTTTATTTTTAACTTTTCTTTCACTTTCATCATGTTGCCACTCTGAAGCTTTTCTAATTACTTCGTTACATATTTCTTTTTCAGTTAACCCCATATCTCTTAATCCAATTGTTAAGCTAACAAGCAAATTATTTCTATTACCTTTTTCTATCATACCTGCATCTAATATTTTCTTAACACATTGTCTTTCTATTGTTTTATCTGCTGGTAACTTTATAGTTTTTTCTTTGTTTATTTCTTTATATTTACCTTCTACTTCATTTTTGCACTTCTTATATAATCTAGTCATTTCTAAAGAAACTACTGAAGGTACGTTAAGATCCATTATGTTTCTTTGTACTTTTGTAAGGTCTTCTCTCTCGCACATTCCAACCATTAGATGTGTTAGCTCCTCTAATGTTATA
>JAVXUB010000075.1:1972-3310 GCA_036642315.1 Bacilli bacterium | reverse complement strand
AAATTTTAAAAACTAGGACATAATAAATAATACTAATCTTGTAAAAAAAAACTCAGTATGATAAACTTTAAAAGGAGGATAAATTATGCAATTTATTGAAAACGTTAATAAAGAAGAATATCAAGAATTTACAAATAATCATGAAAAATCCCACTTTTTACAAAGCTATGAATGGGGAGAGTTTTCTATTAAAGGAAAACATTTAATACCAAAGTATTTAGGTATAAAAGATGAAGATAATAAATTAGTCGCAACTATTCTTTTACTTATAAAGAAGACTCCTTTTGGATATAGCTATGCTTATGCCCCTAGAGGTTTCATTCTAGACTTTAAAAACTACGAACTAATTAAAGAATTTACTAATCATTTAAAAAAATATATGCACGACAATAAAATAATTTATATAAAAATAGATCCAGATATAAAATATCAAGATATTGATGAGGCTGGTAATGCTATTGAAAATGGTTTTAACAATAAAAAGCTATATAATTATATGTTATCTTTAGGATATATTCACAAAGGTTTTAATAAATTATATGAAGGAAATCAACCAAGATATACTTTTAGAATCAATTTAAAAAGACCTTTTGAAGAAGTTGAAAATACATTTTCATCATCTTTTAAAAAATCAATAAAAAGAAGTTACAACTATGACATTGTAATTAATAACAATGGAGATATAAAAACCTTTTGTGAACTTAATAAATTTAATAGTAATAAAGATAATTTTAATGCTTACGGCGAAGATTATTTTAAAGAATTTTATGATAAATTTAAAGAAAGTAATAATGTAAAATTTTTTAATGCAGTGATTAAACCAAAAGAATTAGTTAAAAAATTTAAAGATGAATTAAACGAATTAACAAAAACATTAGAAACTGCAAAAAAAAGAAAAGCAGATATTGAAGAAGGAATTAAAAGATTAAATAAAGATATCGAAACATTCTCTTTAATTAATCAAGATGAAGTTTGTGTTTGTTCCTTAATTTGTGTTTATACAAATAACAGATGTTGGTCATTATATATTGGTAGCAATGAACTTGCAAATTTAACTTTTGCAGTTACTAGATGTTATTATGAATCAATAAAAGATGCCCATAGTAAAAATTATGACTTTTATGATTTATTTGGAACAACCGGAGACCCAAAAACAACTTATAAAAACCTTGCTCATCTTCATGACTTTAAAAGAAAGTTTGGAGATGAATATATAGAATTTATTGGAGAATTTGATTTAGTAAATAATAAACTTTTATATAAAATACTTCCTACTTTATTAAAAGTATACAGAAAAATAAGAAAATAGATAATTTATTTTCTTATTTTTTTATCTTT
>JAVXUB010000075.1:0-1872 GCA_036642315.1 Bacilli bacterium | reverse complement strand
ATATGTGTCAAAGTAAAGTATTTTTAATAATAAATTTTATTTATTTTTTAAAACTACTTTGCTAGCAGAAATAATTTTTAAGTTTCTTTTAAAATAATCCCATAAGTTAGCTTTTTTAATATCTTCCATAACAGTTAAATCTACTTCATCAATTATGTTTGAATCACTATCAATTATTTCTGCTTTACCATAAACTTTTCCCTTTTCTAAAGGTGCTTTTAATTTATCTGTTTTTATATTAAATGTATAATTTTTTGATTCCTCAGTTACTTTTAAAAGTTCAGTTGCATCATTTAATAAAATTATATCAACTGATTCTTTTTTACCACGTTCTACCCTTACTTTTCCTAGTGATTCATTATTAGTTTTAATTGTATTTAATTTAAAAGTATTAAATCCATAATTAAGCATTTTTACAGTATCAGAACTACGATGATCAGATGTTTCTTCTCCCATAACTACCGTAATTAATCTTAAATCTCCTTTTTTAGCAGTAGAAGTTAAACAATATCCAGCTTTATTAGTAAATCCAGTTTTAAGTCCATCTACTCCAGGATAAAATCTTACTAATTTATTAGTGTTTACAAGCCATACTTTAGAGCCATCATTTCTTTCTAAATATTCTTCATATATACTAGTAAAATCTAATATTTTTGGATGTTTTAAAAGTTCTCTTGCCATTATTGACATATCTCTTGCAGTAGTAACATGACCTTCTTCATCAAGACCATGAGCATTAAGAAAATTTGTATTAGTAGCGCCTATTTCTTTTAATCTTTTATTAATCATATTAACAAATTCAGAATGACTACCCCCAACTTTTTCAGCAAGTGCAACAACAGCATCGTTTCCACTAGCAATAGCAACTCCTTTTAAAAGTTGTTCAACAGTATAAGTTTCCCCCACTTCTAAAAATATTTGAGAACCACCTAACTTTTTAGCTTCTTCACTAATTGTAACAACATCATCAAATTTTAATTGTCCATTATCTATTGCTTCCATAATAATTAACATACTAGAAAGTTTAGTCATAGATGCAGGAGCAAGCTTTTCATCAGCATTCTTTTCATATAAAACTTTACCAGTTGATGCATCAACTAACAGTGCACTTTTAGCATTTGGTGCAAAATCTTCATCTGCAAAACATATTGGAGCAAACATAAAAAACATCATAACTATCATTAAAAATTTTTTCATATCCAAAACCTCTAATAATCTTTATGACATAAAGCGATATATTATTACTTTACTTAAAATTTATATATGTAAATAAAAAGTATCAATTAAAAATTTTAATTATTATATTCTTCTTTTGCTAAATTTATCACATTGGTAATAAATTCATTTTTACTTTCAGTATACTTTTTTCTTTCATTAGCAAATTTTTTAGCTAATTCTTGTTTTAAATCACAATATTTTTCAATATATTCTGGATGATCTATTAAATATCTTTTAAAATATACTTGATTAAAATATGTATTACTATTAGGAACTGTAAAATGAATATAATGACTTCTTGCATCATCTGGACCTTTTGCAAAAAAATATCTATCATCTATTCCTTGTTGTCCTCTATTTTCATAATCATATTCTTTTAATAAATTTTCAATTTCGTTTATTTCATCAAATTTTTTAATTACTATTAAAATATCAATAATAGGTTTAGCCTTTAATCCAACTATTGATGTACTTCCAATATGATGGATTTCTACTATTTTATCTTTTAAAACTTCTTTTAATAGTTTTTCTTCCTTTTCATAATCATTTTTCCAATTAGAATTATAATCTTCTAACTGAACAATTCCTCTTTGTAACGCCATTTGATTTCTTCTCCTTTATCATTATTTTTTCTAATAAATATTTTAATAAAAA
>JAVXUB010000074.1:0-3364 GCA_036642315.1 Bacilli bacterium | reverse complement strand
CCTTTTAATTCATTATAGCGAAAAATTTAGATTTATACAAGGGATTTATTTACTCTTGAAAAGAAGAAAAAAAGCTTTTATAGCTTTTTTTATACATAAACAAATATTTAATAAATCCATATACTATTAATAGGTGATGTGTGTGAGGCCTTGTAGAAACTGGAATGGGTTTAGAATTATTATGTTATTTTTACTCGGAATATTAATCTTTTATCAAGCTTTAATTACATTTATATTTCCATTTAGATGTAATGTGTTTTTTTTAATAATGGAAATATTTTTATTCTACTACTTCATCTTCAGAATAATATGGCCTTAATACTTTTTCAGTTTTAAATACATAATCAAACTTTTTTCTTATTTCTTTACATAAATCAAACTCAGTTTTAGCATTTTCTAAAGTAGGAGGTAACGCAATAAGAATAAATAAAAGTTTTTTTTCATGTTCTAAAAGTGGAAAGTTATTAAAGTATCTTTGTAATGCTTCTTCAAAGTTTAATCTTTCATATTCTTTTTTATATAATTTAACTATATCTAAAACTGGTGTTTCAATTAAATAATCATCCCAACTGATTAAATAGTCTTGATCTGACTTAATAAAATGATCAAGCTCTAAATTATTATGAACAACACTTACTCTTATTTTAGTTTCTTCTTTAACAAGACTGTACCAAGAGTCTAATTCTTTTTCACAGAATTCTAAAGCACTTTCGATTTTAGAAAAGTTACGCATTAATAAATAATGGGATGGACTCATATAAATCTCACTAAAATACATTTCATATTTTACATTATAATAATTTTTTAAATAACTTATATTTTGTAAAATATCTTCATAAATTGATTTATATTTATCTTCACTTACTTCTTTAAAATAACAGGTACGGTTATGAAGGTTTGATATTAAATCTATTAAGTCATCACATTTTTGTTCATCAGGCATTTTAGTAGAAGTTAAATATTCATAGACATTAACATCTTTTCTAGAGCTATCAATTATTTTAGGAAAATTATTAAAATTTCTACTTATTAAATAATTATATAATTCGTTTATATCCTTATTTTTTTCTTTTATAACGAAGTCTCCACTAGTAGTTTCAAGTACTGTAGCTTTCCCTTTAATAGTGTATTTATAAGGTTTATAAATTGATTTTAAAACCTCTAATGATTTATTCATCAATATCAGGAATAATTATTTTATCGCCAATATTTATGCTTTTAATATCATTATAATTTTCTAAAATATTTATATTAGTATTATATATATTACATACAGTTTCAATAGTTTCATTTTCTCTTAAAACATGGATATGATAAGTTACAAATGTATCTTCATCTTCTGTTAAAGTATCCATAATTGCGAGTTTATCTTTTTCACTTACATTATCTCTTTTGTTATTCATTAACTCATCTTCCTCTTCTTTACTTCGTTCATCAACAAAAGCATCTATTATATTTTCAGCATATTCATCGTTTTCTGTAGATTCATCGATACGCTCAAATATTTCTTTTTTTTCTTCTTCTTTATCAGTTGCTTTTATTCTATACTCAATATCTACTTTTAAAGTATCTTTATCTATTACCTCGTAAGTAAAATCCTCAATCTCAAAGTCTATAGAAGAGATATCAACTGGGTTAGTTAGATTAACTGAAAATGGTAAAACAAACTCAAAAGGGTCTTTATTTACGCTTACCTCATGGGTTTTATAACTTCCTGTAACGACAAAGTTTCCTAAAAGTTCACTTTCATTAATCGTGTATTCGTGTTCTAAAGATATACTTAATACTTCTGCAATACTTGTTTTAAATTTAATATTTTTTGTAAATGGTATTATACAATTCATTAAAATTCCTCCTAAAAAATTATATGTATTTAAAAATATTTTAATACATTAAAAAAGCTAGTGTTTAATTTCTAGCTTTTAATGAATAATTAATTAGTTCATCAAGTAATTCTGTATATGAAATACCAATACTCTCAATTAATTTTGGATACATACTTATTTCAGTAAATCCTGGCATTGTATTTATTTCGTTTAAATAAATTTTATTAGTATCTTTTTCAATAAAAAAGTCTACTCTAGCTATACCAAAACCATCAACTGAAGCAAATGCTTTTAATGAAATATCTTTAATTTTATTAATTAGTGATTCATCTATATTTGCAGGTATAACAGTTTTTGATTCATTATTTTTATATTTAGCATCAAATGTATAAAAGTCTTCAGCTGATAAAACTTCTCCTACACTAGACGCTATATTATTTAGTACAGCACATTCAACTTCATGACCTACTATTAATTTTTCAATTAATACTTTAGAGTCATAAATAAATGCTTCAGTTAAAGCTTTATCTAAAGATTCTTCATTGTTAACTTTACTAATACCTACGGATGATCCTGAATTAGATGGCTTAATAAATACTGGATAATTAAATTTTTCTTTTATTAAGTTAGATATATCTTTTATATTAACAATTGTATTGTTAAAAGATTCATCTATATAAGTTATATCATTCATACTCTTTTTTAAATAGATAGATGGAGTTACTAAAATATTTGCTTTTTCTAAAATGATTTTAGTATAAACTTTATCCATACATAAAGCACTTGATAAGATTCCACAACCAACATAAGGCTTTTTTAATAAAGTAAAAAGGCCTTCAATACTACCGTCTTCTCCACCTATACCGTGAAGTACTGGAAATAAAATATCCATTTCATTTAAAAAATCTATGACATTATCTACTTTTTTAATATTAGTAGGAACATTTCCTATTTTATATATGTCTATATCAAGAACATTATCTAATAAATGATACCATGAACCATCTTCTTTAATATAAAGTGGATATATTTGATACTTTGTTTTGTTTAGATTTTTAATTACTCTAGTACCTGATACTATAGATACTTTGTGTTCAGTGGAAATACCACCAAAAATAACACCTATTTTCATATAACTCCTTTAAATAATACTTTCGACTATTTCTTTAAAATTAAGCATTAAGCTTGCTTTAACTAATATTTTATCTCCACTAGTTTTTATTGAATTTATTTTTTCTATTGCGTCTATATTATTAGAAAAGTGAAAACTATTAGTTAAAGGTAAACCTAGTTTAACTGCTACATTATTAATATATTCAGTATAGTTACCGACAGTTATCAAAATATCAATTCCTTCTTTTCTAATAAGCTCACCAATATTTGAATGTAGTTCAACTGAGTAACTTCCTAGTTCTAGCATTGAACCTAAAACTGCTATTCTTCTACCGTGTAGAGTACTTAAATATTTAATACTATAACTTAATGAATCAAAGTTTGAATTATAACAATCATCTATTACTGTAATATTAGTTTCTAGA
>JAVXUB010000073.1:0-3387 GCA_036642315.1 Bacilli bacterium | reverse complement strand
TGGTAGCGACGGGGAGATTTGAACTCTCGACCTGCCGGGTATGAACCGGATGCTCTAGCCAGCTGAGCTACATCGCCATTTCTTTGATAAATAAATAATATCAAATATTCATAAGTTTTACAAGTAATTATTGATGTTTATTGTTAAAAATATTAAATTATGGTATTATTTTATAGAGGATGTGTAGTAATAATGGAAAAAAGCAATAAAATATTTTTAATTATAATTTTAGTATGTACTTTATGTGTTGTTGGTATTTGTGGATATGCAATAATGAATCATGAAGAAATAGTAGTAAGTGATGCAATAAAGTTTAAAAATGAATATGAAACAATAAATGGAGCTAAAAGTGAAATTGATGATAAAAATTATCCAATTGTAAGTATTAGTGAAAGTAATCCAATTGTTTATAAAACAGGAAAAGAAATACTTGATGTTTTAAAAAATGGAGAAGGGTTAGTTTATTTTGGATATTCAAGTTCAGCACTTTGTAGAAATGTGGTAGAACCTTTACTTAATGCAAGTAAAGAAAATAATGTAGAAGTAATATATTATGTAGATATACTAGATATTCGTGATGAATATAAATTTAGTGGAAGTATTAGACCTGAAAAGATTAAAAATGGAACTGATTCTTATTATGAAATATTAAAGTTTTTTGGAAGTAAGTTAGATAAATATTATATAAAAGATGAACCAGGTAATCAATATGATACTGGAGTTAAAAGACTTTTAGCTCCTACTGTAATAAGTGTTAAAAATGGTAAAATAGTTGGTATGCATGTAAATACAGTTGAAACGCAAAAAGATGAATTTGTAAAATTAAATAATAAAGAAGCCAAAGAATTACAAGATAGATATAGTGAGATTATAAATAAGTTATAGTGAATTAAGAATAAGAAGGGTAAATGAAATGAAAAAAAAGAAAAATGAAGTAGTAATAAATAATAAGGAATTAGAACCAACTGTTTTAGCTACATTGAAACCTAAAAAAACTAGTTTAATTGGGTTAATATTACTTTTTATTGTGTTTATTGGAGTAGTAATCTTTTTACCTGATATATCTAAATTTGTAGAAGATTATAAAAATAAAGATATACCTATAAATGCACCAATAAAACCAAGTGATAAACTTGATGATAAAGATGATTTACCTGAAGAAGTTAAAAAATATAAATATGTAAGTGATTTAGTTATAACAAAGGAAAACTTTAATGTAAGTAATATATTATTAAATAATAGTAATTTAAGTTTTACTATAACTAATACTAGTAAAGGAAATTTATTACTAAGTAAATATAATTATTTTTTAGAAGTGTATGATGCAACTGATACTTTAATATCAAGAATTAAGTTAAGTGAAGATACTATTAATTTAAATGATAAAAAAGAATATAGTTATGGAATTTTAAAAAACAGTATTGAATATTTTACTTTAAGAGAAATTAAAAGTGAAGATTATCCAGCACTTAGTTTGAGTGAAGATGAAAAAGGTAATAGTGTTTTGGAATGTACAAGGGTTAGTAATGTAATAAAATATAATCTATTAAAAGATAAATTATATAGTATAGAAGAAGTAGTTACTGTAAACTTTAGTGATCCTGAATATGTAAATAAATTAACAAGTTATAGTGCTCTTGCTACAACTTATAATACATTAAGTGGGTATGCAGCAAGTGTTAGTAAAACCGAAGAATCTTTTATATTTACATCGTCAGTTAATTTAAATATGGCAAATAGTAGTAGTATAAAAGAAGTTAATTATTATAAAAAGGATACTAGTGCTAAAATAATTAATTTTGAAATGGAAGCTCGAGGATATAGTTGTAAGTAGGGGGATTTATGAATTTATGTATTAATGATTTTGAAGGACCAATTGATTTATTATTACATTTGGTTAAAACTGCTAAAATGAATATATATGATATTGATACTGAAAAGATTATTGAAAAGTATTTAGAATTTATTAATACTCTTGATAAGGAAGATATTGATAACGCGAGTGAATATTTAGTTATGGCAGCTGAATTAATTCATTTAAAAAGTAGATTACTTCTTAATTTAGAAGATGATGAAGAAGATAATGAATATGAGATTAATAGTGAAGAAGATTTAAAAAATAAATTAATTGAGTATGAAAGATATAGAAATGTAACTGGATTATTTAAAGAACTTGAAGAAAATAGAAATGAATTTTTTACTAAGTATCCAGAGTCATTAATGGATTTTTATGAAAAACAACCTTTAGAAAAAGGTGAAGTTAATGCTGATATGCTTGCTAATGCGTTATATGAATTACAAAAAAGAATGAATTATCAAAAACCTCTTAATACAAAAATTACTAGAAAAGAAATTGATATCGAAGATCAAAAAAGATATATTAGAAGTGTTTTAGAAAAAAGAAATATTATTAATTTTGTAGATTTATTTGTTGATTATTCTAAAGAAATGGTAGTAGCAACATTTTTATCTATTTTAGATATGTGTAAAAATAAAGAAATAAAGTTATCTCAAAAAGAAAATTTTGATGATATTTTAATAGAGAAGGTGTAAGTTAAATGGAAAATGTTGCAATAATAGAAGGACTTTTATTTGTTGTTGGGGATGAGGGTATTACACTTGATACAATTTGTGAAGTAATAGGTGTAAGTGAAGTTGAATGTAAAAAACTATTAAAAGTATTACAAGATAGATATGAAAAAAGTGATAGTGGTATTAGAATAAGTTTTTTAGGTGGGTCTTTTAAACTAACTACTAAAAAAGAACATAAAGAATATTATCAAAAGTTAATTGTGACGCGTGGATCTAACGTATTAAGTCAAGCTGCTTTAGAAACTCTTGCAATTATTGCTTATAACCAACCTATTACTAGAGCTGAAATAGATGAAATTAGAGGAATAGCTAGTGTTAATATGATAAGAAGATTGGTTGCGAAAGATTTAGTTAAAGTAAGTGGTAAAAGTGCTTTACCTGGTAAACCAAATTTATATCGCACTACTGATGAATTTTTAGATTATTTTGGCCTTGCAACTATAAATGATTTACCAACACTTGAAAAACAAGTTTTAGAAAGCGATAATCAAGATCTTTTCGAATCTATTTATAAAGAGAATGATAATGAATAATAAATTACTTTCGTTAATAGATGAATTAAATGAACTAAAAAGTGTTTCTATAGAAAATGAAATAATAAATAATGAAGAATTAACTTATGTAAGTTATGCTTATTGTAGTTTTTTAGATTGTAAGTTTAGTGAAACGTACTTTAACTATAATACTGTTGATACTACTACTTTTAAACATATAGAGTTTACTAATTGTGTTTTTAATAAAAGTAACTTTAAAAATACTTCTTTTATTGATTGTAAATTTGTTAATACTAGTTTT
>JAVXUB010000072.1:0-3392 GCA_036642315.1 Bacilli bacterium | reverse complement strand
TTCAATGGTCTTGTATGTTTTCTTGTATGTTTTGCTGATTGTTTATTTTTATCAATTAAGCAGTCTACTAATCTTTATTAGTTTTGTATTCTTTAATAGAATATAACTCCTTTATAATAAAAAAATAACTCAGGTTTCGAAAGTTTCCTGAGTACTACTGAAAATAAAGGTTCTTAGTCAATACAATTTTAAGTTATTTTTTCATTTAATAGTTATTTAAATTGATTTATATATTTATAAACAAAACTCATAAAAAATTCTGTCCCATTATTCAATATTTACCAGTCAATTTTAGGATTACTATATACTATCAAATTAACTTCAAGTAATTCTAAAATGTTTGGTAAATTCACCACATTTCGATATATTATAAAATAAAAAACTAAGAAATTAATCTTAGTTTGATAAAATATATTTATTTATTATTTTTTGCTTTAATTGCAGCTTGAGCTGCTGCAAGTCTTGCAATTGGAACTCTAAATGGTGAACAAGATACATAATTAAATCCTAAACTATTACAAAAATCTATACTAGTTGGGTCTCCTCCATGTTCTCCACATATTCCTAAAGATAGTGAAGGCTTTTCACTTCTTCCTTTTTCACTAGCAATTTTTACTAGTTGACCTACTCCTTTTACATCAAGTCTAGCAAAAGGATCAGACTCAAATATTCCTTTACTATAGTAGTCACTTAAGAATTTTCCAGCATCATCACGACTAAATCCAAAAGTCATTTGCGTTAAATCATTAGTACCAAAACTAAAGAAATCAGCTTCTTTTGCAATTTCATCAGCAAGTAGTGCTGCTCTTGGAATTTCAATCATTGTTCCTATTTCATATAATAAATTTGAATTTCTTGCTTTTTTAATTTCTTCTGCAACTTCAATTACAATTTTTTTAACAAAAACAAGTTCATTAACGTCTCCTATAAGTGGAATCATTATTTCTGGAACTACATTTAGTCCTTCTTCATTTACATTAATAGCAGCTTCAATTACTGCTCTAGTTTGCATTTTTACTATCTCTGGATAAGTAATTGAAAGTCTACAACCACGGTGTCCCATCATTGGATTAAATTCTTTCATTGATTCTATTATATTTTTAAGTTCCTCAACACTTTTTCCTAAACTTTTAGCAAGTTCTAATATTTCATCTTCTTTTTTAGGTAAAAATTCATGTAAAGGTGGATCTAAATATCTTATAACAACACTAAAAGGTGACATAGCTTTATATATTTCTTCAAAGTCCTTTCTTTGATATGGTAATATTTCTTCTAAAGCTTTTTCTCTTTCTAATAATGTAGTTGCACATATCATTTTTCTAAAATTAAATATTCTTTCTTTTTCAAAAAACATATGCTCAGTTCTACAAAGTCCAATTCCCTCAGCTCCAAAACTTCTAGCTTGTAAAGCATCCTTTGGTGTATCAGCATTAGTTCTAATTTTTAATGTTCTAGCATCATCTGCCCACTCCATAAATGTTTTAAAGTCTCCGCCAATAGTAGGTTCTTCCATTTCTAAAAGTCCTTCATAAACATTACCAGTAGAGCCATCTAAAGAAATCTTATCTCCTTCTTTAAATACTTGACCATTTTTTATAGTAAGTGTTTTAGATTCTTCATTAATCTTAAATTCTCCAACTCCACTTACACAGCATATTCCCATTCCTCTTGCAACTACTGCAGCATGAGATGTCATTCCTCCACGAATTGTTAAAACTCCTTTAGAATGATTCATTCCCTCAATATCTTCAGGAGAAGTTTCAAGACGTACTAATATAGCGTTTATACCCTTATTAGATGCATCAATTACATCTTTTGCAGTAAAGTATATAGAACCTGCTCCAGCCCCCGGAGAAGCTGCTAAACCACATCCTATAACTGTACCATTTTTTAAAGATTCTGGAACAAACGTAGGATGTAAAAGTGCATCAAGTTGTTTTGGATCAACCATTAAAACAGCATCTTCTTTAGAAATCATTTTTTCATTTACTAAATCAACAGCAACTTTTACAGCAGCAAAAGCAGTTCTTTTACCATTTCTAGTTTGTAAAATAAACAATTTTCCATTTTCAATTGTAAACTCCATATCTTGCATATCTTTATAATGTTTTTCTAATTTATCAGCTATTTCAGCAAACTCTTTATATACCTCAGGCATTAATTCCTTTAAAGTATCAATTTCCTCAGGTGTCCGAACTCCAGCAACAACATCTTCACCTTGAGCATTAATTAAATATTCTCCAAATAGTTTTTTCTCACCAGTTGCAGGGTTTCTTGTAAAAGCAACTCCAGTACCTGATGTATTACCACTATTTCCATAAACCATTTCTTGAACATTAACTGCAGTTCCCCAAATACCAGGAATATCATTTATTCTTCTGTAATATATAGCTCTTTCATTATTCCAACTACCAAAAACAGCTTTTATAGCTTCAATTAATTGTTCCATCGGGTCTTGTGGAAAATCACTTCCAGAAAACTCTTTATAAGCTATTTTAAATTTAACTACTAAAGTTTCCATATCTTCTTCATCAAGTTCAATATCTTGCTTTAAACCTTTCACAGCCTTTACTTCTTCAATAATTCTTTCAAATTTACTTTTAGAGTATCCCTTAACTACATCAGAAAACATTTGAATAAATCTTCTATAAGAATCATATACAAATCTTTTATTTCCAATTTTTTCACTAAATGACTTAGCTATTTCATCATTTAAACCAAGATTTAACACAGTATCCATCATTCCAGGCATACTAGCTCTAGCACCACTTCTAACACTTACTAAAAGTGGATTATTTAAATCTCCTAATTTCTTTCCAGTTAATTCTTCTAAGCTTTTTAAATTAGTTTTTATTTCATTAACAATATCATTATTTAATACTTCACCATCGGTGTAATATTTGTTACAAGCATCAGTTGTAACAGTAAAACCATTAGGGACAGGTAAGCCAATATTTTTCATTTCTGCTAAATTAGCACCTTTTCCACCTAAAAGGTTTTTCATATCTTTGTTTCCTTCTTGAAACAAATAAACATATTTTTCCATCTTCATCCTCCATAGTAATAATTTTATCACAATAAAAAAAAATGAACAATAAATCATTCATTTATAGACAAAAATATACACATTTAGTTTTAAAATTCTGAATAAACAACATCATTTTCAAGATAAATAAAAACTTTTTCTTCATTAACTACTTTATTTGTTGCATCATTTTTTATAATTCCCTTACCAGTATCATCTTTTTCTTTTGTAGTAACAAAACCTTTTTCAATTAAATTTCCAACTGTTACTTCCATACAGTTACTTACATCTTTTTCTTTTATTATACAATTTCCCTTTAATAAATTTTTATTTTCATCACCATATTGTTCTGCACCAGTTTTAATTA